>NZ_JBFAPC010000140.1:0-14411 GCF_040675535.1 Patulibacter sp. NPDC049589
CGCGGCGTCGCCGTGCTCGCCGCCGGCCCACGTTCACGCATCGTCGCCGTGCTCGCCGCCGCCGCGCTGGTCCCCGCCGGGCTGACCGCCGGTCCCGCCGCGGCGCAGACCGCTGCGGCCCCGGCCACGACCGCCACGACGACGTCCACCGGTCCCGAGATCACGGCCGACCAGGCCGGCCCCGGGATCCTGTTGGACGCCGGCGACCGCGTCGAGCTCGCCCAGACGCTCGCCGAGTCGACCGAGGAGACCGGCGTCTGCTTCGGCTACCAGGTCTCCCTCGGGGGCTCCGGCGCGTCCGATCGCGACGAGGTCCTCTCCAACGACGGTCCCGATCGGCGGCCGGGCGCGTCCGCCTCGTGCCCGAAGGGCTACCTCGTCGTCAACGTGTCACTGAACTACACGAGTTCGTCGTCGGAGGCCGAGGACAGCGCCGACTACGCGGTCGTCACGAACGTGCCCGGGCTGCCGGCGTCCGCCGCGACGCAGCGCCTGAAGAACCTGACCGACGTGGACGGCGACGACCTGCTCGGCGGGAACGACGACCTCGCCCTGCGCAACCTGACGGCCGCACTGCCGCTGATCCTCGACGACGCCGAGCCGGCCGAGGAGACCGTCGCCGCGACGACCGCCCCCAACGGCGACGGGCTGACGGGCAAGCCGAGCTCCGACTGGCTGCGGGCGCACGGCCTGGGCATCGGCATCGCCGTCGTGCTGCTGCTCGTGGCCGTCGGTCTCGTCGGCTACGGGCTGATCGCGCGGCGACAGGCGCGGAAGCCGCAGCGCCCGAAGGGCCCGTCCCTCTTCGGCGGGTCTTCCGGGTCCGCCGGCTCGTCCGGGCCCACGGGCTCCGGCGGGTCGTCCGCGTCCGGCGGGTCCTCCTCCACCACCTCGATCCCGTAGGCGACGATGAACGACACCCTGAACGACCTCCTCAACGGCCTCGGCAGCGCCGCGGCGTACTCCGTCGTCGGCCTGATCGTGCTGATCGCGGGCTTCGTGGCCGTCGACCTCGCCACCCCGGGCGACCTGCGCCGCCAGATCTGGGACGATCGCAACAAGGACCTCACCGCCGTGCTGGCGTCCGGCCTGGCGGCGAACACGATGACCGTGGTCGTCGCGATCCTGAGCTCCGACGACGACCTCGGCAAGGGCCTCGTCGACGCGTTCGGCTACGGCCTGCTGGGCGTGATCCTGATCGGCTTCGTCTTCAAGGTCGTCGACCTCCTGACCCCGGGCGACCTGGGCGAGATGGTCGCCCACGACGACCACCACCCGGCGGTCTGGATCACGGTCGTGACGCACCTGGCCGTCGGAGCCGTGGTCGCCGCGTCGATCTCGTGAGCGCCGACGGCGCCGCGGGCGCCGTGCCGGGGCCGGGTGGGACGACCGGGGCGGTCGGGGGCGGCGCGTCGGTCGAAGGCGGGCCGTCGGTCGAAGGCGGGCCGTCGGTCGAAGGCCGGCCGTCGGTCGAAGGCCGGCCGTCGGTCGAAGGCGGGGACGACGGGGCCTCCGCGGGCGGGCCGGCCACCGCCGGACCCCGGACCGCACGCTCGGTCCGGGCGCTCCTCCTGCTGGCCGCCGGCGCGTGCGCCGCCTGCGCGCTGGTCTACGAGCTGGCCCTGATCGCGCTGGGCGGGGTGCTCGTCGGGGCGACCGTCACGCAGACGTCGCTCGTCGTCTCGCTCTTCGTCTTCGCGCTCGGGATCGGGGCGCTCGCCGCCAAGCCGTTCCTCCGGCGGCCGCTGCCGGCGTTCGTCGCGGTCGAGGTCGGGGTCGCCGTCGCGGGCGGCTTCTCGGTGCTCGCCTGTTACGCCGCGTTCGCGTACGCCGGGGTCTACACGCCGGCCGTGGTCGTCGCGTCCCTGGTCTGCGGGGCGCTCGTCGGCGCCGAGCTGCCGCTGCTGATGGAGCTCCTGCAACGGGTCCGGGCGCAGGCCGCGGCCCGCGCGCTGGCCGACCTGACGGCCGCGGACTACGTCGGCGCGCTCGTCGGCGGGCTGGCCTTCCCGTTCGTCCTGCTGCCGCTGCTCGGCCAGATGCGGGGCGCCCTGGCCGCCGGCCTCGTCAACCTCGTCTGCGCCGCGCTGATCGTCTTCGTCGTCTTCCGCGGCGACCTGACCCGCCGCGTGCGGATCGGCGCGACCGCCCTCCTGCTCGTCGGGACGGTCGCGGTCGGGCTCGGCCTCGCGTACGCCGGGCGCTTCGAGGTCTCCGCCCGCCAGCAGCTCTACGACGACCCGATCGTGGTCTCCGAGCGCACGCCGTACCAGGAGATCGACGTCACCGAGAGCCTCACCTTCCGGGGCACCGCGGACGTGCGCCTGTACCTCAACGGCGACCTCCAGCTCTCCAGCCGCGACGAGTACCGCTACCACGAGGCCCTCGTCCACCCGGCGCTGGCGGCGACCACCCCCCAGGCCCGCGCGCGCGGCCTGCGGGTCCTCGTCCTCGGCGGCGGCGACGGGATGGCCGTCCGCGAGATCCTGCGCCACCGCGAGGTCGCGGCCGTCCACCTCGTCGACCTCGACCCGGCGATGACCCGCCTGGCGCGCACCGACCCGCGGCTGCGCGCGCTCAACCGAGGATCGCTGGACGACCGCCGCGTGCAGGTCACCAACGGCGACGCGTTCAACTGGGTGCGGGACCACCCGAAGGGCGGGACGGACGACCGCTACGACGCCGTCGTCATCGACTTCCCCGACCCCGACGACCAGGGCCTCGCGCGCCTCTACAGCGCCGAGCTCTACGGGATGGTCCGCAGCCGCGTCCTCGCCCCCGGCGGCGTGGCGGTCGTGCAGTCGGGCTCCCCGTACTTCGCGCCCGACGCATTCTGGTCGGTCGGCAAGACGCTGCAGCTCGCGGGCTGGCGGGGCCGGCCGTACCACGTGGACGTCCCGACCTTCGGCGACTGGGGATTCTGGCTCGCCGGTCCCGCGTCCTCCCCGACCGCCCCGGTGCTCTCCGTCGGCGGCCCTCCCCCGCCGGGCCTGCGCTTCCTGAACGCGCAGACCCTGCGGGCGGCGGCCTCCTTCCCCGCCGACCGCGGCCCGCGCGACGTCCACCCGACGACGCTGAACCGCCCGGCGATCCTCGACTACACCCGCAAGGGGTGGGCGGACTACTAGGGGAGAGGTGGCACGAAAGCCGCCATCTGGCGGATGTGGCCACATCGGGCGTCGAGCATCCTCGCCTCGATGTCCGCGAACTCCCGGCCAGCCCGCGTCGACGAAGCCGGCCGGTCGTGTCCCTACTGCCGCTTCCCCCTGAAGCCCGGGACGGGGGTCGCGGAGTGCGGGTCCTGCCACGCCGTCCACCACGACGAGTGCTGGGAGGAGGGCGGCGGGTGCGCGGTGGTCGGCTGCAACGCGACCTCCGAGACCCGGACGCTCGTGACCCCGGCCGCGCCGCCGCCCCGTCCGGCGAGCCCCGCGACCGCGCTCTCCCGCTCCCGGACGCCGTGGTCCCTCGCCGTCGCCGGGGTGACGCTCGTCGTCGTGCTCGTCGCCGCCGCGGTGGTCCTCCTGGGCGGGGACGACTCCTCCGGCGGAGATCCGCCCGCGCAGGCGCGCGCGGCGACGACGAGCGCGCAGCCCGCCGCCGCCCCGGTCGTCGCCCGTCCCGCCGACGCGACGATCACCATCGGGAAGGACCAGGAGCTCACGGTCGCGGGCGGGCAGCCCTGGACCGTCAAGTACACGGAGTACGTCGAGCCGTGGGTCTACCGCCGACGGGACGAGGTCAGCGGCCGCGCGGACGGCCTTCGGACGCTGGAGGGCCAGGGGAGCATCTCCGCGAGCGACGGCAGGTCGGTGCAGGCCCTCGAGCGGTTCACCGGCGACTACCGGACCCTCTACGCGCTCTACTCGGGCGAGGGCCTGTCCGGCTACCCGCCCGCCCTGCACGCGTACGACACCGACACCGGGGAGCGGCGATGGGTCCACCGGATGCCCGACGCGAGCATCCAGTTCGAGCTCGCGCCCGCGGGCGACGTCGCGTGGCTGCTGCTCGACGCCGCCGGGGCCGAGGGCAAGGGCCAGATCCGGCGCCTCGACGTCGACACCGGCCGGGTCCTCGGGCGGACGGACCTCGACTTCCAGTGCCTGCCGAGGGTGCCCGCGGCGTTCGAGGACATCCCCGACCAGCAGACCCAGGCGGGGACGTCGGACGCCCTCTACCTGCTGTTCGCATCGACGTCGTGCGGCAGATCGTCCCTGCGCATCCGGCGGATCGGCGCGGACGGCACCGTGGGCCCGCTGGTCCCGGTCGCCGTGGGCGAGGAGTCCGGCGTCGCCGTCGCCGGGGGCACCGTGTGGCTCAGCGACGCGGCGCGCGGCGCCGTGACCCCGCTGGACCCGGACACCCTGAAGCCGCTCGGGTCGCCCGTGCCGGTCGGGAGGGGCGCCGCCGCGATGGCCGAGGCCGGCGGCGATCTCTGGGTGATGGTCGCCGGGGACCGCACGGTCGTCCGCGTCGACGCGAAGACCGCGAAGGTCATCGAGCGGTACCAGCTGTCCTTCGTGCCCCGGCGCCTGGGCGCCACCGACACGGCGCTGTGGGTGTCCGGCCGCACGAAGGCGAGCCGCATCGACGTCGGCTGACCGCCGCCCGCGCCGCTCCCGGGCCGTGCGCCGTCGCCCGCGGGAGCGGCCGGAGCCGCCGCCGCGGGCGCCCGGCGGTACGGGGTCGCCGGTCGTGGGACCGACGGCGGGAGGGCGCGGATGGCCGCCTGGTGGGGACGGAACCCCCGGCCCGCCACCTCGGCGGACCGGTACGCCGACGGTAGGTCCTGGACCGCGTCCGCACATCGGCAGAACGGCCGAGCGGCGCGCCGCGTGGGCCATCCGGCGGACGCCCGCGGCCACGGCGACGGGTCCCGCGTCCCCACGGTCCGGCGCACGGGGCGGCACCCGCCGGCGGCGCCACCGCGCGTCCCGCCGCGGCCGTCCGGCGTCCTCCGTCGACCTCCGGGATCCCTCGGTCGGGGCGGCGCGGTGAGTGGGGTCGGTCGATGTTCGGCCATGGGGTGTCCGTGATCGACCGCGGCGGCCCCGCCGACGAGGGCGCGCGGCGTGGGTCGGACGAACTCCGGCCACG
The DNA here is from genome assembly GCF_040675535.1 of Patulibacter sp. NPDC049589. Taxonomy (NCBI): domain Bacteria; kingdom Bacillati; phylum Actinomycetota; class Thermoleophilia; order Solirubrobacterales; family Patulibacteraceae; genus Patulibacter; species Patulibacter sp. NPDC049589. The sequence goes on from NZ_JBFAPC010000140.1 coordinate 5,098, forward strand.
AGGTGTCCGTGATCGACCGCGGCGGCCCCGCCGACGAGGGCGCGCGGCGGGGGTCGGACGAACTCCGGCCACGAGGTGTCCGTGATCGACCGCGGCGGCCCCACCGAGGAGGGCGCGCCACGGGGGTCGGACGAACTCCGGCCACGAGGTGTCCGTGATCGACCGCGGCGGCCCCACCGAGGAGGGCGCGCCGCGGGGGTCGGACGAACTCCGGCCACGGGGTGTCCGTGATCGACCGGTGCGGTCGCTGCGTCCGTGCGCCGCGGTTCAGGCCGGTTGCGCGCCCGGGAACCGCGCGTGCAGCCAGGCGTCCCAGCGGGGGCGCTCGGCCTCGGCGACGGCGGCCCCGGCAGGGCCGAAGAAGTGGGCGTGGACGAGCAGGGACGTCGTCGTCCACACGTGCGCGGAGAGCTCGACGAGGCCCGGCGCCGGGGCCGTCGTGCGCAGGAGCAGGCTCGTCGGGCGCACCTCCTCGACGACGCCCGCCAGAGCGGGCGCGCCGGGCACGGCGACGATCTCGTCCCCCACGGCCGCGTCGTGGAACCCGAGCGCCCGGAGCAGCGCCGCCCAGGCCTCGTCCCGGCCGGCGCGCACGCCGCGGACGACGAAGACGCCGCCGGCCGACTGTCCCGGGAAGTGCTCGCGCACCAGGCGCAGGTTGCGCAGGCCGGCCACCCAGCCCTCCTCGGTCACGGCGACCGCCGCCCGCCAGACCGGCCCCTCCTCCGTCAGCCCGCTCGTCAGGCGCACCCGGCAGGCGGCACCGGCCGCGACCCCGCCGGCCGGACTCGCCCCGCCGGCGCCGTCCGCCCCGCCCCCGCTCGCCCCATCGGCTCCGCCCGCCCCGCCGTCGACCGGCTCGACGAGGAGCTCCGTCCGCCAGGGCGGGACGTCCGTCCCCCACGCGCGCTCCTCGTACGCGAAGCGCCACGGCGGCTCGAGGACCGTGACGACGCCGTGGCTGTGGCCGAACGAGCCGTGGTCGGTGACGACGGCCCCGCCCACCCGCTGCTGGACCTGGGCGGGCACGAACCACGTGCCGATCCCGGCGCCGGTGGACACGGACCACCAGACCTCCTCCGGTGTCCCCGCGACGACGGCCTCGGCCCGGACGAGCGCGGCCTCGGGGTCGAGGGCGGGGTGGTCGGCGAGGTCGGGGCCGCCGGCGTCCGGGCGTCCGAGGTCGGGGCCGCCGGCGTCCGGGCGTCCCAGGTCGGGGCCGCCGGCGTCCGGGCGTCCGAGGTCGGGGCCTCCGGGGACGGGAGCGTCGGGTCGGGACGGAGCGGGCATCGGCGGACCATCCGATCAGGCACCCCGGCGGCTGTCAACGTGGACACCCACGGACCCCGCGGATCGGGCCGCCCGCCGGACGCGCCCGGCGCGCGGCCTCCCCCGCGCCCTATCCTCGCGGCGATGCTGCTCGCGATCGTCATGGGTCTCCTCGCGATCGCGTCGCTGGTCGCGTTCGTCGTGCCGATGCGGATCGCGATGCGGGCGGACGCCGCGACGGGGCGGCCGGGCGCCGCGCCGGGCGCCGCGCCGGGGGCCGGCGCCACGGAGTTCGTCGGGCTGTCCCACCTCGCCCTCGGCGTGGAGCTGAAGTTCGACCGCCAGACGTGGTTCGTGCGGGGCGTCCAGCGCGTCACGGCGCCCGACGGCTCGTCGTGGTCGGCGTGGCACCTCGACGACCGCGGCCAGGGCGGCTGGATGGCGACGACGGGGGTGGACGACGAGGTCGTCTTCGCGGTCCGGGCCGAGAAGCCCGAGACGGTGGACCCGACGCGCTCGTCGGTCACGTGGCGCGGCTACGCGTGGGAGCGCCGGGGCGCGGACGGCGGGACCGTCGAGGCGGACGGCGAGCGACGCGAGCCGCGCCGCCGCGGGAGCGCCATGGTGCCGGTCTCGCCGACCGCGCTCGAGCGCGTCATCTTCGCGCGTCCCGAGCTGCCGGCGCGACGCCTGGTCCTCGAGCGCTCCGCCGGGGACGAGGAGTGGAACGCGTGGATCGGGACGGCCGTGCCGGGCAGCATGATCGACGTCTGGCCGCCGGCGGGGGCGCTGGCCACGCCGGTCGCGCCGGGCCCGGACCCCGACGGACCGGCCCCGGCCGACCAGCCCGCTCAGCCCTCGTAGACCGCGCCGGCCCCGACGATCGCCTCGACCTCGATCTCGACCTTCAGCCGGGGGTCGACGAGGGCCGCGACGCCGAGGGTGGAGATCGTCGGCCGGGCACCGCGCAGGGCCTCGCCGTACGCACTGAGGACGGCGCTCCCGTTGGCCGGCAGGTCCACCACGAAGACGCGGGTGCGGATGACGTCGCGCAGCTCGGAGCCCGCCTGCTCCAGCGCGTGCTCGATGGTCTCCAGCGCCAGGCGGGCCTGGTCGCCGGCGTCGTCGGGGATCGCCTCGTCGCCGCGGGCCGCCGTCGTGCCGGACACGAGCACGCGGTCGCCGACCCGGATGGCCCGTGAGTAGCCGACCTCGGTCTCCCACGGCCCGCCGGAGTGGAAGCGTTGGACGCGGTCCTGGTCGCGGCTCATGTCCGAGAGGTTAAGGGGCCCCTGCGGGGCGGCACTGTCCGGCGGGACGGGATCGGGACGAGAACCCTGGCCAGCCGGTCCGCCACGCACCCCCGCCGTCCGGCGCGCGCCGGAGTACGGCGCCCACCTCGGCCCGGCCGTCCGGCGGACGTCGGGACACGGCGCCCCGGCCGTCCGACGCGCGCCGGGACCCGGCGTCCCGCGTCGCCCCGGCCGTCCGACGCGCGCCGGGACACAACGCCCACCCCGCCCCAGCCGTCCGGCGAACGGCGGCGCAGGACGCGCCCCGCCCTACCGCCCGCTGCGCACCGGGACGACCGCCGGCGCGGCCGGGTCGGCCCGCGCCGCCGAGACGACCACGAAGCCCAGGAGGAGGCCCACCAGCAGCGCGACGAGCACCACGCCCGCCCCGCGACGGGTGGGGAGCAGCGCCGGGGCGCGCCCCGCCCCGGCGAGGATCGTGTGGGCGGCGGGGCGGCCGTCGGCCACCGGCGTCGCGAACGTCCCCGGGACGTCGGGATCGACCGCCGCCCCCGCGCCGGCGCCGGATCCCGGGCGGGGCCGGACCACGCCGGACCCGAGCGCCGCCCCGGCCCGCGAGTCGGTCCGCTCCGGGCGACGCCCGGAGGCGCCGCCGTCGCCGCGGGAGGCGGCCGGACCGCGGCTCCCGCCCGCCCCGGGCCGCGTCGTCGGGCGCTCGAAGATCGGCGCGATCTCGCCGTCGCGCCAGCCGAACACACCCTCCGTCCCGGCGCGGGGGTCGACGACGTGCGCGACCTGTCCGACGCCCGAGAAGAAGTTGCGCTGGATGAAGAGGTCGTGCTCTGAGAGGAAGATCCCGAAGCCCGGGTGCGAGTGGTACCAGCCGACGATCTGGCGCCCCGGGTGCTCCTCCTCGAGCACCGCGTGGACCTCGGACCAGGCGTCGTGGGTGAACGTCACGCTCGCGACCTCGGAGGTCGCCTCCAGCGCCGGGATCGCCGCCAGGACGTGGGTCTCCGGCGGGTCCTTCTGGTACTCGCCGACCAGGACGCCGCCGACCTCGCGCCCGAGGCTCGAGAAGACATGGTCGAGGATCGTCTCGTGCGCGGCCCGGCGGAACCGCGGGCGATGCCCCTCGCCGCTCACGCCGTCGCCCCGATCGCCGCGACGCGGTCCTGGAGCGGCAGCGCGCCGCCGAGCCAGAGGTGCCAGCGGTCGTACTCGTGACGGGCCGTGACGGCGTCGCCCGGGGCGACGCCCAGCTCGTCGGGTCGCAGGACCAGGAGCTCGGCGTCGTCCGGCCCGACGGCGTGGCGGGTGACGGGCCGCATCTCCTCGCCGCAGGTCGCGCAGAGGACGTCGGCGGCCTTCAGCTCGTGCAGCGGCCGGGCGAGCGGGACGACGACGTCGCAGGTCGCGCAGGCCGCGCCCGTCGCGATCTCGACCTCGAGCTCGAGCGTCACGTCGTCCGTGCCGAGGCCCCGCCGGCCGGCGGCGAGCAGGTCGGCGAAGGTGGCGTCCAGCGCGACGTCCTCGCCCGTCTGCGGGTCGTAGTGGTCGTGCGCCATGCAGTCCTCACGGGCCCGGTAGCCGACGACGTAGGAGTCGTGGGTGCCGCCGTTGAACGCGAAGCCGCGCCCCGACAGCGTCTCGACCCCGTGCAGGAGCTTCACGGCCTCCTGCACCTGGATCCCCGCGATGATCGACGCGGTCGTCGCGGTCGTGGGGACCTTGCCGCCCTCCATCTCGTCGCGGGTCAGCAGCGAGCACGAGCGGCGGTTGGCGACCAGCTCGTGGTCACGCGCGTTCATCGTGCACTCGTAGCAGGGGCCCTCGGTCGGGAGGAAGACCCGCGCGATGCCCTGCAGGCCCTCGATCGCCCCGTCGACGTAGGGCGTCCCGGCCTTGCGGCACGCCTCGTTGACGTGCATCCGCGCCTCGCGGTTGTCGAGCCCGCCGAGGACCACGTCGACGTCGCGGATCAGCGACAGGCCGACGACGGAGCGGACGTCGCCGACCAGCGGGGTCACCGTCACCTCGTCGTTGAGGTCCCGCGCGGCGGCGGCCACGACCGTCGCCTTGGCGCGACCCTCGTCCGCCGGGCGGAAGAGCACGCAACGCGACAGGTTCGACCCCTCCACGACGTCGAGGTCGGTCAGGAGGATCGTCCCGACGCCCATCAGGACCAGGTTCTTCACCAGCTCGTTGCCCAGCGCGCCCGCCCCGACGACGAGGACGCGCGCGTCGCGGAGCCGCCCCTGCTCCCACCAGGTGATCAGCGTCTGCCGGTGGTACCTCCCGTCGAGGTCCTCGGGTTCGATCAGCACGCGCTCGGACATGGGTCGAGGCTCCGGCGGTCAGCCGGCGGTGATCTCGGCGACGAGCCGCAGCACGTCGCCGTCACGGACGCCGGCCGCGCCGAGCGTCTCGTCGTCGGCGATCTGCTGGCCGGTGCGCTTGTGGTGGAACTTGTAGGAGATCGGGATCCCGTCGACGCCCATCGCGGGCATCTCCATCAGCTCGACGAGCTTGGCGACGATCCGCCCCGTCGGGATGTTGTCCGGGACGGTCGCCTCCTCGAACTTGTTCCCGGTCGAATCGGTCACGGTGATGTCCACCGGTGTCTCCTGTCTCTTGGTGGATGCGGGGGAAGGCGGTGGCGCGTCGTCACGACGCAGTCCCGGGGGCGGCGGGCACCGGGACGGCGCGCGCGGCGAGGGCGTCGAGGGCGTCGCCGGGGGTCGCGCCGACGGACTCCGCCCAGGCGGCGGCCTCGGCGTCGAGCGGGTCGACGACGCTGAACTCCTGCCAGGTGACGAGGCGTACGAGCCGCCGCACGACGTCCGCGAGGCCCTCTCCGGCGCTCCAGGACCCGAGGCAGACCCCGCCGTGGCGGCGCGGCGGCAGGATGTTGGGGTGCATCACCGGCGTGCCCCAGCGGATCACCGGGGGCAACCGGGGGTAGTCGCGGTGCAGGTCGATCACCGCGCGGTGGCCGGAGCGCACCACGGGGACGCCGCCGGCGCCGCGTGCCAGCCCGGGCACCAGGAGCGCGAGCTCGTAGCGCTCGGGCGGAACGCCGTGGGACTCGAAGGTGATCCGCGGGTCCTGCCGGGCGAGCTCCGCGAGGTGGGCCTCGTCCGCCAGCAGCCGGCGGTCCCGGGGCGTCATCGGCGGCGGAGCCCGATCTCGAACTCGGCCACGCCCACGTCGACGTGGCCGACCGGCAGCCGCTCGCGGTTGGCGACGGTCCAGCGGGCCGCGCGGACGTCGAGCGGGCTCTGCGGGTTGACGACGCGGTACTGGATCATGTCCGCGACCTTCGCGACGACCGCAGCCAGCCCCTGCTCCGCCGCCCAGTGGTCCTGCAGGCAGAACGCGTCGTGGGTGATGTTCGGGTGGAACAAGGGTGTGAGGGGACGCACCAGCGGGCGCTCCCGGGGATAGCCGCGGGTGAGGGTGATCTCCACCTCGTGTTCGTCGGCCAGCGTCGGGACGCCCGACTCGTCGCAGCGCACCACACCCGGGACGCCGCGGTAGGCCACGCGGTAGCTCTCCGGCGGACGGACCGGCCCGATCGGCACCACGGTGACGTGCGGGTGCCCCGAGAAGTCCGCCCGCAGGCTCTCGAAGTCCGCGGCCAGGCGCCGGAGACGGGGCCCGCCGGGCCTGCCGGCCGGCGGTCCTGCGGCTGGTGGTCGGGCGGTCATGGACAGATCGAAGCAGATCCGGGGGCCGCTGGCGACCCGCAGAGGGGTGGGCCGGCCCACCCCCGAAGTGGTGGCGTTCCCACCTCCCGATCGTCATGATGCGCGGCTCCCCCGCTCCCACCACCGTCCCACGTCGTCCCGGATCGGCATGTCGCAGCGTTCACCACTTTCCACAACGTCCGCCGGGTCGGCGCGGGGCTGACCGGTGGGCTCCCAACCACCCGGCCTCCGCGCGGCGAGCGACGCCGACACCGGGACGTCCTGTCCGTACTGCCGGTTCGCCGTGAAGCCCGGCACCACCGTCGCGGTCTGTCCCGCGTGCTCGTCCCCGCACCACGCCGACTGCTGGTCCGAGCGCGGCGGCTGCGCGGTCGGCGGCTGCGTCGACACCACCGCCACGGTGGTCGGCCCGTTCGCCGCGCCCGAGGCCGCGAGCTGGGCCGCGGCCCCGCCCCCGCCCACCGCGCCGCCGGGCTCGGCCTCCCGCCCGCGGTCCAGCGCGCCGATCGTCGGCGCCATCGTGGTGCTCGCGATCGTCATCGCCGGCGCGGCCACAGCCGTCGTGCTGAGCTCCAGCGGCGACGACGCGGCGCCGGCGGCGCAGGTGCGGGCGTCCGGCGCGACGCCGGCGGCCGGGGGCGCCCGGTCGTCCGCGGGCTCCGACGCGCCGACGGCGGAGCCGGCGACCCCGCCGTCCTCGGCGCCGTCGGCCGACGCGGGGACGTCCGTGGACGCGGGCGCCCCGGCGGGCGCGGGCACCGCGGCGTCCGGCGGCGCCCCCGAGACCAGCGCGCCGGATTCGCCCGCCGACCCCCCGCGGAGCCCCGCCGCGCCGCTGACCGCCGCCGAGCGGGCCGAGGCCTCCGGGCCGACGATCTACCTGGCGCAGCTCGCCGCGCTGACCTCGCGGTCCGGCGCGCAGTCCGAGGTCGCCCGCATGGCGCGCCTCGGGGTCCCGGGCGCGCAGGTGCTCCGCAGCGACGACTTCGTCGGGATGCTGCCGGGCTACTGGATCGTCTACGACGGCTTCTACGACGACAAGCCCCGCGCGAAGGCGGCCGCCACGGCCGCCCGCCGCGCCGGCGCCGCGCACGCCTTCACCCGCGCGGTGGCCCGCCGATGAGCCACCGCCCCACACCCACCACCCGTCCCGAAGGACCCCGTCGATGAGCACGCCGACGCACCGCACGGCCACGCCCGAGGACGTCGGCCGGAGCTGCCCGTACTGCCGCTTCCCGCTGAAGCCCGGCGCCGGGGTCACCGACTGCGGCACCTGCCACGCCACGCACCACGACGACTGCTGGGCCGAGGGCGGCGGGTGCGCCGTCGTCGGCTGCGGGGCGACCTCCGAGCTCGACCCGACGCTCGTCACGAGCGGTGCGGCCGCCGGCGCGAGCACGGGCTCCGTCCCGATCGCACCGGCTCCGGGATCGCCCCCGCCCGCGTGGGCCCCCCCGAGCGGCCCGCCCGCTCCGGCCCCGCGCCGCGGGAACGGCCTGATCGTCGCGGCCGTACTGGTGCTGGCGCTCGTCGTCGCCGGCAGCGCCGCCGCCTTCGTCCTGACCCGCGACGCGGGCGACGACGCGGCGCTGGCGGCCCAGACGACGAGCACCGTCGGCGACACCACGAGCACCGCGGGCGACACCTCCGCGGAGGCACCGACCGCGACGGACACGACGTCGGACACGACCACAGACGACGCGACCCCGACGGCGACGTCGGGCGGCGCGGTCCCCGACGACGACGAGTCGACGATGGCGGACGACATCGCCACGACGATCTCCGAGTACTACGGGGCGCTCAACAACGGCGACACGAACACCGCCTGGGACCTGCTCAGCGGCCGACGCCACCGGCTGGAGACCTCCGGCCGGGTCCTCTACGGCCGCCAGCGCACGCGCGCGTCGTGGGCGGCGGCCGAGGGACGCACCGGCCTGGCGGTCTCGCCCGGCACCGTGACCGCGACGATGGTCGAGCTCGACCGCGCCAACGGCGTGGCGACCGTCCGCATCAAGGGCCTCGACTTCAGCGGCCCGAACGCCGGCCACTGCAACGGCCGCTACACCGGCATCACCTGGGCGAAGTACGAGAACGGCGCCTGGAAGTACGAGCCCGGCGCCAACACGACCGCGAAGCGCGAGGCCCGCTGGCCCAACGCCTCCACCGATCCCCGACTGCTGGGCAACAAGTGCAACTGACCGTGGTCCGCAGGCTCGCCGTCGCAGCGCTGCTCGTCGGTCTGCTGATCGGCGGGGCCGTCGGCTGGGCGGCGTCCGGGGACGACACGACGAACGCCGCGGCGACGCCGGCGCCGATCGTCGGCGGCGGACGGGCCGGCACGCAGGCCGCGAAGCCGGCGACGGCCGGTGAGGGGACGGAGGACCGGAGCCCGACGACGGCCGCGGCCGGCGCGACGGCCGACGAGGATCTGGAGAACGTCCTGGCGCGCGCGCTCAACAAGGGCGTCAGCTCTGCCACGAAGCGGTACGACGGCACGGTGGAGGCGGCGATCCTCGCCGACGGCTGGAGCACCCCGGTCGTCCGCGCGACGTCCGCGGGCCGGACCGGCGTCGCCCACGAGAGCAGCCGGCGCACGCGCATGTGGAGCATGAGCAAGGCCGTCACGGCGGTCGCCCTCCTGGAGCGGGTGCCGTACGGCGCGCTCGCGGAGCCCGTCAAGCAGGCGATGACGCGCGCCCTGACCGCGTCGGAGAACTGCCCGCAGCGGCGCATCGTCCTGGAGCTGCAGCGGCGCTACGACGGGCCCGGCGGGGCCCAGGAGGCGGTCCGGAAGGTCCTCGCGGACGCCGGGGCCGACCCGACGGGCGTCGACGTCGCCGCGACCCCGCCCGACGACCCCGACTGCCAGCGGGCGCTCACGGACGGATCCCTCGGCTGGAACGAGAATCCCCGGGCCGCCGCCCTGCAGCTCGGCACCGCAGAGTGGACGATCGGCGACGCGGCGCGGTTCGCCCATCACCTCGCCGCGGGCGGGTACACCCCGCGCGGCGCCGGCAAGCGGGTGCTGCAGCTGCTGCGACTCGCGAAGGCCCGCAGCACGGAGGGTGACCCGTCGGGCTTC
>NZ_JBFAPC010000141.1:0-14374 GCF_040675535.1 Patulibacter sp. NPDC049589
CGCGACGGAGAACAAGCAGCTCTTCTGCCAGAAGTGGAAGAGCTCGGGGATGGCGGACCTGACCGGCGCAGCCTGCAACCCGGACGCGATCTGAGCCGGCCCCGCGGCTACGCCGCGGCGGGGCCCGGCAGCACGCGGCGCACGAGGTCGGCCCAGCCGGCGCTCATGCGCTCGTCGGCGAGGCCGCGCGTCTCGCGCAGGTGCTGGAGCAGCGCGACGTCGAGGTAGCCGAGCAGCGTCTCCGTCAGGAGCTCGACGTCACCGTCGACGCGGGCCTCGCGCAGCAGGCTCGAGACGTGGAGGACCAGCACGGCGCGCGCGGGGTGCTCGTAGCGGCGCGACCCGCAGGCCTCGGCCGCGAGCAGGACGTCCTTGTGCTCGGCGGCGAAGCGCATCCGCTGCTCGCCGAACGCGATCAGGCGCTCCGCGGGCGCGGCGCCCGGGCCGAGCGGCGGCGGCCCGAACATGAAGGCCTCCTGGTTCTCGCGCTCGGAGAGGTCCAGGAGGGCGATCATCAGGCCCACGCGGTCGCCGAAGCGCCGGAAGACGGTGCCCTTGCCGACCTGCGCGGCCGCGGCGACGGCCTCCATCGTGACCTGGCTCGCGCCGACCTCGGCCACGAGCTGACGTGCGGCCTCGAGCAGGCGGCGGCGGTTGCGCGCGGCGTCGGCGCGCTCGGTCTCGACCACGGCGACCATCGGCAGCGACGTGGACGGCAGGACCGTCAGCGGGGTGGGCGGAGAGGAGGCCACGTCTCCATCCTACCGGACCGGGGGAAAGTGGACCACGGTCCGTATTCGTGGTACAACTTCCGTATCGGACCGCGGTCCGTTTACCCCGGTCCCCGTCATCCCGAACCCCTTGGAGTCCACCATGTCCACCGTCCGCATCCTCGCCCTCGTCGGCAGCCTCCGCGCCGGCTCCCACAACCGCCAGCTCGCCGAGGCCGCCGTCGCCCTGGCGCCCGAGGGCGTCGAGATCGAGATCTACGAGGGCCTCGCCGACATCCCGTTCTACAACGAGGACATCGACACCCCGTCGGGCGTCCCGGCGTCCGCCGTCCGCTTCCGCGACGCCGCCGAGCGCTCCGACGCGTTCCTGCTCTTCTCGCCCGAGTACAACGGCACCATCCCGGCCGTCCTGAAGAACGCCATCGACTGGGCGTCGCGCCCGATGGGCTCCGGCGTCTTCGTCGGCAAGCCGCTCGCCGTCGTCGGCACCGCCTACGGCCAGTACGGCGGCGTCTGGGCGCAGGACGAGGCCCGCAAGTCCGCCGGGATCGCCGGCGCGGCCGTCCTGGCCGACGTCCAGCTCTCCGTCGCCGAGTCGGTCATCCGCTTCGCCGAGCGCCACCCGAGCCAGGACGCGGAGATCACCGAGAAGCTCGCCGTCGTCGTGCAGCAGGTCGCGGACGCGGCCAAGCAGCCCGTCGCCGCCTGAGCCGGGGGGCCGTCGGTGGCGGCGCTACGGCGCCGCCACGAACCTCCGGCTGCCGGTGTCGCAGCGCTCGGTGAGGTACTTCCCGTCGGGGAAGACCCTCGTGGTGGTGTCGCGGACCCGCCCGCGCGCGATGCCGTCGCTGCCGATGCGGCCCGAGAGCACCCCGGAGTAGCGGAAGACGTAGGCGTGGCCGCGGTACCGGCCGCGAAGCGTGCGGCGCTCGACCCCGCGGAACGAGCCGTTGGATCGGACCGCGAAGCGCTTCGACGTCTCGTAGCCGTCCGACGTGATGCGCCTCGAGCCGACGCGGCAGCGGTAGCGGAAGGTCCAGATCGCCTGCGACCGCCCGTCGGCGCGGCGGGTGATGGCGATCGATCCGGGGACGCGGGCGCCGATCGTCACGTCGACGAGGCCGGTCCGCGGGCTGGACGGACCGATCGGGCCGGGGGCCAGCGGCGCGAGCAGGGACTGGTGCGAGCGGACGACGACCGGGACCGAGATCCGGCAGGTGATCGGCCTGCGCGTGTCGCGGGCCACGCCGTCGACCTGCAGCGTGCCGGCGAGGACGCCCGGGCTCGACGGCGCGAGGTCGACCGTCGCCGTGAGCTTCGTCGTGCCGTACCGCGACGCGTAGCGCCGCGTCTTCCTGCCGTGCGCGGTGACCGCCTGGTAGAAGCCCTGCCCGCCGGGGGCGATGGCCGACCGGGCGGCGGGGATCGCGACCGACACGCCGCAGCGCGGGTCCTCGAAGGTGACGTTCATCCGGGCCTTCGGCGCGCCGGTGATCAGCGACACGAGCGCCCCGCGCCGCGGGTAGATCGCCCGGCTCCCCGCGCCGCGGGCGGCGTCGAGGGACCCGCCCGACCACGTGTTGGCCTGCGTGTCGTCGGCCGACGCGGCGGCCGGGAGGAGGACGGGCGCGAGCAGCAGGGGCGCGCAGGCGGCGAGGCGCCGGAGGAGCCGGCGGGCTGGGCGACGGGACGAGGTCATGGGACTCCTAGCGGGGTGATGCTTCGGTGCCGCGGGACCCTGTCAGGCGCCCCGGCCGTCGGATGACGCTGCAGGCGCACGTCTGGCGTGTTCCCGCGCTCTGACCGGAGGCTCCGGCGCGGGGCACGCGACCGCCGTCGGTCGCCGGTAGGTTCGCGGGCGTGCCATCGACCGCCGAGCCCGTCGTCCTCGAGGTCGGCCGCTACACGGGGCCGCGGCTCCGCGTCGGCTCGGTCACGTGCCTCGTCCTCGGCGCGGTCGCCGTCGTCGGCGGGGTCGCGGCTGCGGGTGGTGCGGTGCTCGTGCTCTCCCTGCTCGTGGGCGTCCTCCTCCTGCTCGCGGGGCTCCTGCTCACCGTCGCCGCGAACGCCGCCCGGGATGCGCGGTTCGTCGTCGACGAGCAGGGCGTGACGTGGGACGCCGGCGCGGCGACCTGGCACGCCGGGTGGGAGGAGCTCTCCGGCGTCGGCCTGTCGGTGCTGCGGTCGCGGCGACGGGCACGGACGGCCGACGGGCCCGGCGGCGAGCGGGTGATCCGGGTCCTGATGGCGTTCCACGACCCCGAGCCCGACGCGGGCTCGGCGCCGCTGCGCCGGCTGCGCACCACGGACGAGCCGGCGCCGTGGACCCACCGGATGCCGTTCGCGTCGCGCGGCGACTGGGCCGCGCGGCTGGACGAGGGGCTCGCCCGGCTCGGCGGCGAGCGGTACGCGGGGATGGGCGAGCGGGACGTGCTTCGGGGCCGGGGGTCCTGAGGCGGCGGGGTCCTGAAGCGGCGGGCGGGGTCCGCGCCGTCCGTCCCGGCGTTCGGCCCGGCGGGCCCCGGGCGGTCGGCCGCCCGCGGATTCCGCCGGCGGTGCGACGGTTCGTGCCGATCCCGCAACGGGGAGGTCACGGGCGTGCGTCCGCAACCGAACACCCGTTCGCTCGCGTAGTCTCGGGAGCCCGTGGCGCTCGACGTCTTCACCCCCGCCGTCGCCGACTGGTTCACCCGGGCGTTCGACGGCCCCACGCAGGTCCAGACGCAGGCCTGGCCGCTGATCGCGGCCGGGGAGCACGTGCTGATCTCCGCGCCGACGGGCTCGGGGAAGACGCTCGCTGCGTTCCTCTACGGGCTCGACCGGCTGGCGGCCAACCCCCTGCCGGAGAAGCAGAAGCGCGTCCGCCTGCTCTACGTCTCGCCGCTGAAGGCGCTGTCGCACGACGTCGACCGCAACCTGCGCGCGCCGCTGGCCGGGATCGCGGCCGCGACCGGCCAGGCCTCGCTGCTGGGCGACGACCGCGCGCGGGACGGGTCGCTGCGGGCCGAGAAGGGCCGCGACCGCGACGCGATCAAGGTCGCCCTGCGCACCGGCGACACGCCCCAGCGCGAGCGCGCCGCGATGCGTCGTCGCCCGCCGGACGTCCTGATCACGACGCCCGAGTCGCTGTTCCTGATGCTCACGTCGGGCGCGCGGGAGATGCTCACGGGCGTCGAGTCGGTGATCATCGACGAGATCCACGCCGTCGCCGGGACGAAGCGCGGCAGCCACATGGCGCTGACGCTCGAGCGGCTCTCGGCGCTGCGCGTCGCGGACCAACCCGGCGCCTGGTCGGGCGAGGAGATGCAGCGGATCGGGCTCTCGGCGACGCAGAACCCGCTCGAGGAGATCGGCCGCTTCCTCGTCGGGCCGAAGCGCACGTGCGCGATCGTCGAGACCGGCGAGAAGAAGAAGATGGACCTGCGGATCCAGGTCCCGGTCGAGTCGATGACGGAGCTCGACCTGGCCCCGGCGCGGACCCCGCGGGCCGAGACGGACGGCATCGACGACACGACCGGCGGCGTCGCGGGGGATCCGCGGGAGCCGGAGGGCGGGTTCGCGCCGGGGGCAGGGACGGTCGCGGCGCGGGACGAGGCCGCGGGCGTGGACGACGGCGTCGGGTCGACCGGCCCCGGCACCGACCCGCTCGACCCGTCGGGGACCGATCCCGACGACCTCGGCGACGACCTGGACCTCGACCCCGGCGCCGCCGGCGTCCAGCTCGCCGACGACCCGCTCGAGCCGGGCGGCGACCCGACCCACGGCGCCACCCGCAACTCGATCTGGCCGGCGATGTACCCCGAGATCCTCGACCTCGTGCAGTCGCACCGGTCGACGATCGTCTTCGTCAACTCGCGTCGCTCGGCCGAGCGGCTGGCCCTGCGCCTGAACGAGCTGGCCGAGCAGCGCCTGGCGCAGGCGGCGCTCGAGGCCGGGCTGGGGGATCCGAACGCGAATCCGGACGCGCGGTGGGACGAGGATCCGGACGAGGCCCGCAAGCGCCGCGACAGCGACCTGCGACGGCTGATCGCGCAGGGGGACGCGGCGATCCCGGCGGACGAGGACACGGGCGACGGCGACGCCGACGACGCCGCCCGCGAGCGCGAGCTGCGCGCCCGCGCCGAGCGGACCGCGGCCGCCGGCACCTGGGCCGCGTCGCGCACGCACGACCCCGACGAGGAGCTCACGCTCCCCGGCCCCGAGCGCCACGCGGGGATCCAGCCGGCGCTCCCGCGGAAGGCCCCGCCGACGGTGCTCCCCGGCTCGGTCGCGGCGGAGGGGGCCCGGCGGGTGTCGGCGCCGGGCGAGGACGAGCTGCTGCGCAGCGAGGCGGTGGCGGCCGGCCTGGCCGCCGGTCGACGTGAGCACGGCGACCACCACGCCGCACGGGACGACGCCGCGGCCGACCGCCCGGCGCCGACGGGCCCGTCCGCCGTCGAGGTCGCCCGCGCCCACCACGGCTCCCTCAGCCGCGAGGAGCGTGAGGTCGTCGAGGAGCTCCTGAAGGCCGGCAGGCTGCCGTGCCTCGTGGCCACGAGCTCGCTCGAGCTCGGCATCGACATGGGTGCGGTCGACCTCGTCCTGCAGATCGAGTCGCCGAAGTCCGTCGCGGCCGGCCTGCAGCGGATCGGCCGCGCGGGTCACGGCGTCGGGGAGACCGCCAAGGGCCGGATCTTCCCCAAGTTCCGCGCGGACCTCCTGGAGTGCGCCGTCGTCGTGCGGCGGATGCGCGAGGGGTTGATCGAGCCGACGGTCGTCCCGAGGAACGCGCTAGACGTCCTCGCGCAGCAGATCGTCGCGATCGCCGCCTCGGTCGACTCCGACTCGGACACGACGGACGAGGACGCCGAGCCGGCCATCGCCGTCGACGACGTCTACGCGCTCGTCACCCGCACCCATTCCTACGCGGAGCTGCCGCGCGAGCTCTTCGAGCGCACCCTGGACATGCTCGACGGGCGCTACCCGTCGCAGGACTTCGCCGAGCTCCGGCCGCGCGTGGTCTGGGACCGCGTCGGCGGCACGATCCGCCCGCGCAAGGGCGCCGGCCGCCTGGCGATCGCCAACGCGGGCACGATCCCCGACCGCGGCCTCTACCGCGTGGTCCTCCCCGACGGCCGCCGCGTCGGCGAGCTCGACGAGGAGATGGTCTACGAGGCCCGCGCGGGCCAGACGTTCCTCCTGGGTGCGTCGACGTGGCGGATCGAGGAGATCGGCCGCGACAAGGTCGTCGTCACCCCGGCGCCGGGCGCGCCGGGCGCGGTGCCGTTCTGGCGCGGCGACCAGCGCGGCCGGCCGAAGGCGCTGGGCGAGGCGATCGGCGCGTTCTCCCGCTGGGCCGTGAACGAGGACGAGGCGACGCTCGTCCGCGACTACGACCTCGACCCGCTCGCGGCGCGCAACCTCCTCGACTTCCTGACCGAGCAGCAGGACGCGACGGGCGTCATCCCGTCGGACCAGACGCTGGTCATCGAGCGCTTCAAGGACGAGATCGGCGACTGGCGGGTCTGCCTGCTCTCGCCCTACGGCGGCCGCGTCCACGCCGCGTGGGGGCTCGCGGCGTCGCGGCGGATCCGCGACGAGATGGGCCTCGAGGCCGACGCGATCTGGTCGGACGACGGGATCATCATCCACCTCCCCGACATCGACGACGCCGGCGGGCAGGGCGTCTCGTTCGGCGGTGACGACCCGTTCGGCGACGGGGGCGACGGCGGCACGGGGACGGCGGCCGAGGGCGGAGGCGGGTCCGGATCCGGTGCGGGCGACTCCGGCCTCCAGCTCCCCGACGACGGCGGCCGCGGCATGGGCGCGGGCTGGGACCGCGTCCTCGAGCTGCTGGTCCCTGAGCCCGAGGAGGTTGAGGACCTCATCGTCTCCGAGCTCGGCACGAGCGCCCTCTTCGGCGCGCGCTTCCGCGAGAACGCCGGGCGCGCGCTGCTGATCCCACGCGCCCGCCCCGGGCAGCGCACGCCGCTCTGGCAGCAGCGGCTGAAGGCGCAGTCGCTGCTCGAGGTCGCCCAGACGTTCCCGGACTTCCCGATCATCCTCGAGACCTACCGCGAGTGTCTGCGGGACGTCCTCGACGTGCCGGGCCTGGTCGACCTGCTGACGAAGCTGCAGAGCCGCGAGATCACGATCGTCGAGGTCGAGACCGGCACCGCGTCGCCGATGGCCAGCTCGCTGCTCTTCGACTACATCGCGACCTACATGTACGAGGGGGACGCGCCGAACGCCGAGCGGCGCGCGGCCGCGCTCTCGCTGGACCGTGACCTGCTGCGCGAGCTCCTGGGCCAGGACGAGCTGCGCGACCTGCTCGACGAGGGCGCGCTCGCCCAGCTCGAGGCCGACCTGCAGCACCGCTCGCCGAAGACGCGCGCCCGCAACGCGGACGCGCTGGCCGAGGTCCTGCGCCGCGTCGGCGACCTGACGGACGACGAGGTCCTGGAGCGCGTGGCGGTCGGGGAGGAGGCCGGAACGCTCGACGAGCGCCGCGAGGTCGCCACCGCGTGGCTCGCCGACCTGGAGCGCCAGCGCCGCGCCATCCGGATGCGCATCGGCGCCGAGCAACGCTGGATCGCGGCCGACGACGCCGGCCTCTTCCGCGACGCGCTCGGCGCGGTCCCGCCGGGCGGCCTGCCGGAGGTCTTCCTGCACGACGTCCAGGACCCGCTGCGGCGCCTGGTCGTCCGCTACGCCGCCACGCACGGCCCCTTCGTCGACCGCGAGCTGCACGCCCGCTACGGCGTCGACCCGTCCCCGGTCCTGCGCGAGCTGCTGCGCGAGGACGAGCTGGTGCGGGGCGAGATCCGCCCGGGCGGGACGGAGACGGAGCACTGCGACCCCGAGGTCCTGCGCCGGCTGCGGCGGATGTCGCTCGCGGTCCTGCGGCAGGAGATCGAGCCGGTCGACCCGCGGGCGCTCGTGTCGTTCACGCAGACCTGGCAGGGGGTCGACCGCTTCCGCCCCGCAGGCGCGGGCCCGGACCGCCTGCGCGAGGTCCTGGTCCCGCTCCAGGGCCTGGCGCTGCCCGTCGAGCTGTGGGAGCACGAGGTCCTGCCGCGCCGCCTCGGCGCCTACTCGCCGGCGTGGCTCGACGGGCTGTGCGCGTCGGGCGAGGTCGTCTGGGTCGGAGCGGGCGCCTCCGGAGGGGGAACCCGCCCGGCCCGTGGCAAGGTCGCGTTCTACTTCCGTGACGACAGCGCGGTGATCGGGCCGCCGACCGGCCGGGCCGTGCGCGACCCGACGGTGTCGCTGCCGGCGGCCGGGGCACCGGCGGGCGCGGGACGGCCGGCGCCCGGCCGCGGCGGCCCGAACGGCGGCCCCGACGCCCCGCTCACCGGCCCCTCGGGTCCGGTCCACGACGCGCTCCGGCAGCTGCTCGCGACGCGCCCGATGTTCTTCTCCGACGTCCTCGGCGCGCTGCCCGAGCACACCGCGCACCTGCGCGACGCGCTCTGGGACCTGATCTGGGCGGGCGAGGTCACCTGCGACGTCTTCGCGCCGCTGCGGGCCGGCCGCGCGGGGATGAAGGCCCAGAAGCCGGCACCGCCGATGCCGCGGGGTGTGGCGTCCGCCCGCGGCGGTCGCCGGCGCTTCGGTCCCCGCGCGACGGGCGCCCAGGCGACCGCGACCCAGGGCCGCTTCTCGCTCACCGCGCCGCTGTTCGTCGGCGCGGACGGCGCCCAGGTCGACCCGGGACTGCGCCGCCGGACGCTCGCCGAGCTGCTGCTGGAGCGTCACGGCATCGTCACCCGCGAGCACGTGAAGGCCGAGGGGATCTCGGGCGGGTTCTCGACGCTCTACGACAGCTTCGGCGCCCTGGAGACGCTCGGCGTCTGCCGCCGCGGCTACTTCGTCGAGGGCCTCGGCGGCGCGCAGTTCGCGCTGCCCGGTGCCGTCGAGCGGATCCGTGGCCAGTCGGTCCCCGACGCCGTGGGGCCGGCCGGCGAGATCAGCGCGCTCGACCACCTGGGGCGCCCGCTGCCGGCGACGACGCTCGACGCCACCGACCCCGCCCAGCCCTACGGCACGCTCCTACCGTGGCCCGAGCTGCCGGTGCCGCGGAGCGAGCGGGAGCGGGACGGGGGCGACCGACCGGGTGGCGCGCCGTCCGCGGGCGGCCGGGGCGGCCACGGCCGCACGGCCCACCTGGAGCGCCCCTCGACCGCCACGGCCCCGCGCCCGCAGCGCGCCCAGGGCGCCCGCGTCGTCCTCGTCGGCCCGGACCCGGTCCTCTACGTCGACCGCTCGGGCAAGGCCCTGCAGGTCCTCGTCGCCTACGACGACCCCCGCCTGCCGATCGCCTTCGCCGCCCTGGTCGAGGCCGTCCAGACGGGCAAGGCCGGGTCGCTCCCGCGCAAGGGCCTCCAGCTCGAGCGGATCGACGGCATCGAGGTCATCGGTCACCCGCTCGAGCCGCTGCTCATCCCCGCGGGCTTCCGCTCGTCGCCGACGAAGTACCTGGCGCGGGCGTAGCCGGTGGTCGGCGCCGAGGCCGAAGATGACCATGGTACGGTGACCATGGTCATGGGCGAGATCTCCTATACGGCCACGCGGTTGAAGGCTGAGCTCCTGGGCGTGCTCGACCGCGTGCAGGCGTCGGGCGAGCCGGTGACCGTCACCAAGCACGGTCGCCCGGTCGCCCGGATCGTCCCGATCGACGACGAGGCCCCGCTGGCCGGATCGGTCCGGTTCCTCACGGACGAGGACGAGCTGTTGCGGCCGATCGACGTCGATTGGGACGCGACGTCGCCGTGATCGTGCTCGACACGCACGCCTGGATCTGGTGGTCCGCGGATCGCGATCGGCTGTCGACCGTCGCGCGGGCGGCGATCGACGACGCGGCGGAGATCGGCATCAGCGCGATCAGCGCGTGGGAGGTCGCGATGCTCGCCGAGCGGGAGCGCATCGCGCTCGACCGCCCCGTAGCGTCGTGGGTCCGCCAGGCGCTCACGGCCGACCCGCGTACCGTCGAGGTGCCGTTGACGGCGAGCATCGCCCTGCAGGCCGTGGCCCTCGGCGCCGAAGGCATGCACGCGGATCCGGCGGACCGCTTCATCCTCGCGTCCGCGCGGCACCTCGGGGCCGCGCTGGTCACGAAGGACCGCGCGCTCCGGGCGCACGACCCCGCGCGCACCGTCTGGTGAGCGCGAACGACCGAGCGGCGCCGGTCCTCGTCCTCGGCGGCACGTCCGGCGCCCGCGAGCTGGCGGCGATCCTGGACGGCGACCCGTCGGTCCGCCCGATCACGTCGCTCGCTGGTCGCGTCGCCGACCCCGGCGCCGTCGCGGGCGAGGTCCGCACCGGCGGCTTCGGCGGGGCGACGGAGCTGGCCCGCTGGATCGGCGAGCACGGTATCGCGGCGGTCGTCGACGCCACCCACCCCTTCGCCGCCGCGATCTCGCGCAACGCCGCCGAGGCGTGCGCGGCCGCCGGCGTCCCGCTGGTCGCGCTGCGCCGGCCGGGCTGGACGGCGGGCCCGGGCGACGACTGGCACGACGCGGCCGACCTCGCCGACGCCGCCGCGCGGATCGCGGGCCTCGGCACCCGCGTCCTCCTGGCGATCGGCCGGCAGGAGGCGCCCGCCTTCGCCGGCGTCGCCGGGGCGTGGTTCCTGATCCGCGCGATCGAGGCGCCCGACGGGACGCTGCCGCCGCACCACCAGCTGCTCCTCGCCCGCGGCCCCTACGCCCTGGAGGACGAGCGCCGCCTGCTCGCGGACCACGCGATCGACCTCGTGGTGACGAAGGACTCCGGCGGCGACGCGACCCGCGGGAAGCTCGACGCCGCCCGAGAGCGCGGGATCCCCGTCCTCGTCGTGCGGCGGCCGGAGGCGCCCGGCGGCGCCGGCATCACCGCCGTCGCGACGGCGGCCGATGCGGCCGCCGCGGTCCGCGCGGCGCTCGTCCGCTGACCGTCTGCTCATACGGATGGCGGTCCGACCCAAGGGGGTGGTCGCGGAATCGTCGGTGTGGGCGAGGGATTCGCAACCACGACCCCGGCGCACCATGAAGGCCGTCGTCGTCACCTCCCCCGGCGCCTCCCCCGTCCTCCGCTCCACGGGCTGGGCAAGCGGGTGGTCGAGGTCCGCTGAGGACGGATTCCGCCCGGTGCGCCGCCCTCAGGGCGCCAGCGCGTCGAGCAGCAGCGCGAGCGCGCGGTCGTTGCGACCGGCTCCGCCCCGGGCCGCGGCGCCCAGCATCTCGACGACGAGCATCGCGTCGTCCTCGGCGACGTCGGCCCGGACGAGCCCCGCGGCCTGCGCCTGCCGCAGGGGCTCGCGCAGCACGGCGAGGAAGCGCTCGACGATGTCGTGCGTGATCGCGTCGTCGGGGCCGCGGCGGGCGAGCAGCTCGATGAAGCCCAGGTCCCGCAGCTGCAGCTCGGCGGTCGTCCGCAGCAGCGCCTCGAAGGCGCGGTCGGGGTCCGCGTGCTCGGCGACCAGGGCCTCGAGGGCCTCGAGGTTGTCGTCGAAGCTCGCGCGGACGAGGTCCTCCCGCGTCGGGAAGCTCCGGTAGAGCGTCGCCCGGCCGACGCCCGCCCGCCGGGCCACGGCGTCCAGCGGGGCGTCGAGGCCCTGCTCGGCGAACACCTCGCGCGCCGCGACGAGGACCGCGTCGCGGTTGCGACGGGCGTCGGCGCGGAGGGACGGACGGGCGGCGCTCACCCGACCAGCATAAAACGGACAGCGGCGTCCGGTTGCGTGCTACGGTCGCTGAAACGGACACGAGTGACCACTTCGGCCCGGTGCCCGCACGACACAAGGAGCAGGGACATGGAGTTCGACCACACCACCGACGTCCTGATCGTGGGATCCGGGGCCGCGGGCCTCGTCTCCGCGCTCGTCGCGCACGATCGCGGCCTGCGCCCGCTGGTCGTCGAGAAGAGCGACAAGATCGGGGGCGCGTCCGCGTACTCCGGCGGCGGTCTCTGGATCCCGAACAACGACGTCATCGCAGCGGCCGGGGTCAAGGACTCCCGGGAGGAGGCGCGCACGTACATGGACGACGTCATCGGCGACGTCGGGCCCGCGTCGTCGCCGGAGCGCCGCGCCGCGTTCCTGGACCACGGACCCGAGATGGTGCGGTTCCTCGCCCGCCAGGGCTTCCGCTGGGTCGCCGGCCTGCGCTACTCCGACTACTACCCCGACCGCCCCGGCGGCAAGGCCGAGGGCCGCGGCATCGAGGGCGAGATGTTCGACGTCCGCCGGCTCGGGGACTGGCAGGAGCACCTGCTGCTGAACCCGATGACGCCGCCCCTCCCGATGTACACCAACGAGGTCGGCAGCTTCGCGCTCGCGGCGAAGACCCGGAAGGGCTTCCGCACCGCGGCGCGCGTCATCGGGCGGCGGTTCATCGGGGGCCGCCTGCAGGGCAAGGTCAACATGACCAACGGCCGCTCGCTGATCGGGCAGCTGATGCTCCTGAACAAGGACCGCGGCACGCAGATCTGGCGTCAGAGCCCGTTCGTCGACCTGATCGTCGAGGACGGCGCGGTCGTCGGTGCGCTCGTCGACCACGAGGGCCGGCGGCTCCGCGTCCGGGCCGAGCGTGGCGTTCTCCTCTCCGCCGGAGGCTTCGCCCGCAACCTGCAGATGCGCCAGGAGCACGAGCGCGGGCCGATCAGCACGGAGTGGACCTCGGTGCCGCCCGGCGACACCGGCGACGCGATCCAGGCCGGCGTCCGGGCCGGCGCGGCGACGGCGCTGATGGACGACGCGTGGTGGGGTCCGACCCTCGTGGACCCCGCGACCGGGACGCCCGCGTTCATCCTCTGGGAGCGCTCGTTCCCGCACTCGATCATCGTCGACACGACCGGGCGGCGGTTCATGAACGAGTCGGCGTCCTACATCGACACCGGCCACGCGATGTACGAGCGCAACGAGGAGCTCGGCGAGGACGGCCGCTCGATCCCGGCCTGGCTGATCGTCGACGCGCGGCACCGCAACCGCTACCCGATGGCCACGCTGCTGCCGGGTATCACGCCGAAGTCCGCGATCGCCTCCGGGTTCCTGACCCGGGGCGAGACGCTCGACGAGCTGGCCCGGAAGATCGGCGTCGACCCGGCGGGCCTGAGCGAGACGGTCGGGCGCTTCAACGCGATGGCGCTCCGGGGCGTCGACGACGACTTCGACCGCGGGCGGACGGCCTACGACCGGTTCTACGGCGACCCGACGGTCAGCCCCAACCCGAACCTCGGCACGCTGGAGAAGGCCCCGTTCTGGGCCGTCCGCGTCTGGCCGGGCGACCTCGGCACCAAGGGCGGGCTCCTGACCGACGAGCGGGCGCGGGTGGTCCGCGAGGACGGGACGCCGATCCCGGGCCTCTACGGCGCGGGCAACACCACCGCGTCGGTGATGGGCCGGACCTACCCCGGCCCGGGCGCGACGCTCGGCCCGGCGACGACGTTCGCCTACATCGCCACCCACGACATGGCCGACGCCGCATCGCGGCCCGCCGAGCTGGCGGCCGCGCCGACGGCGGCGCTGGAGGCGGGCGGCACCGCACCGGCGCGGCGGGCGACGGTCGCGCGCAAGGCCGCCGCGTCCGGGGCCGGGGCGGCGGAGGCCGGCGGGGACTGAGGCGAGGGCAGCCGGCCCCCGGCGCCGCGACGGGCGCCCGGAGTCGGCGGTCGACCCCGGGCGCGTGGCGCCCCGGCGTCCTCGCCCGCCGAGCCGGGCGGACGCGCCGGGACCTGCGGCCCTCCCGCATCCGCCGACCCGCCACCCCGCGTAGCCTCGTCCGCGATGCCCGAGGGCGACTCGATCCACCACGCCGCTGTGCGGCTGCGGCCGGTGCTCCTCGGCGGCCCGCTGGACCGCGTCGGTACGCCGAGCGAGCGGACGCGGCCCAAGCGCTGGGACCGTCGCCTGCGCGGCCAGACGGTCGAGCGGATCGAGGCCCGGGGGAAGAACCTCCTGATCTTCTTCGTGGGCGACCTCGTGCTCCACAGCCACCTGCGGATGACCGGGTCGTGGGCGGTCCGCAGCACCGGGGACCAGTGGCCGCGGGCGCCCCGCCGGGCGTGGCTCGTGCTGGGCCGCGGGGAGCAGGACGTCATCGAGTTCGACGGCCCGTTCCTCGAGCTCCGCACGCACCACCAGGTCGCGACCGACCCGCGCCTGCGGGCCCTGGGGCCGGACATCTGCGTGTCGGCCGAGGTCGACCCGGAGCGGATCCTCGTCCGGCTGCGCCAGGACGACCCGTCGCGGCCCGTCGGCGACGCGCTGCTGAACCAGCGCACGGTCGCGGGCATCGGCAACGTCTGGAAGTGCGAGGCCTGCTGGGCCCAGCGGGTCGACCCGACGAAGCCGCTCTCGGCGACGAGCGACGAGGACCTCGTCGCGATGATCGCCTGGACCGCGCCGCGCATCCAGCGCACCGCGAAGCTCGGCACGCACCTGCGGCCGAAGCAGGTCTACGGCCGGGACGGCCGGCCGTGCCCGCGCTGCCGCACCACGATCGTCCAGCGTGGCCTGGGCGACGACAACCGCCCCACGTACTGGTGCCCGGGGTGTCAGGCGTGAACGGCGGTCCTTCGTCGGCCGCGGGGGCCCGGGGCCGGAACGCGTCTGGCGGGGGCCTCCACGACGGCGTCGCGGTGTCGGTCGACGTGGAGCGCGCGTCGTGACGGCCGACCATCCCGCC
>NZ_JBFAPC010000142.1:0-14334 GCF_040675535.1 Patulibacter sp. NPDC049589
CCCAATCATCGAACGCGTCATCGCGGCCGAGGCTCTACGCCGCGCCTTCCTCGCACTCGATCCCCCGCTCGCCGAGCAAGCAATTAGCGCCAGCACCCACGGAGACTTCGGCGAGACCGGCCTCTGGAAGACCACCTTTCGCAAGCCGATCGCGCAATGGCTCGCCAATGCCGCCGATGCGGTCGCGCCCACGCGCGAGATCACGCACCACACCGAGCTTGAGAACGACGACCTGGACAGGCTCGACGCCTTCGTGCGCACGGGCCTGATCGAACGCATCGACCGGGCCGTCGACTCCGGCCACTTCGACATCCCCGAGCTCTCCGAGCTCCTCGCGAACGCCGGAGTCCTCCCGATGTTCGGCTTTCCGACTCGAGCCCGCCCGCTCTACATGGAAGCTCCGCAATCGCGGCGATCGCACGACAAGTCCGTCGTCTCAACGAGGCCGCTCGACATGGCCGTCGCCTCGTTCGCTCCCGGAGCGGAGGTCACGAAGAACAAGGCCACGCACGTCTGCGTTGGGTTCGCCGCGTATCGCCCCTTCAGAGGCAAGTTGACCGCGGTCGACCCGCTGCAGCAACGCCTTGAGATTCAGCAGTGCACGGCGTGCAACGGAGTCCTCCCCACCGCCGACGCACCGAGTCGCGACGCGCCGTGCTCGATCTGCGGAGGAGACACTCGCAACATCGACCTCTTCCAGCCCAGTGGCTTTCGCACGGACTTCCAGCCTCGCGACTATGACGACACCGCCGAGATCGGAAGCCCGGTAGACCGGCCGGTCCTGGCCTGGCAACAGGAGCCCGACGGCACCCGAATTCGCGCCGTCTCGGCGCGATCGCTCCAGGCGCGAGAGCTGTACACCATCAACGACCGCGACGGCGACCTCTACGCCATGCATCGTCACGAAGGCGGGTACGTCGTGACGACGCCGGACGTCTACGACGACTGGCCAGCGATACCGCGTCTCGCGGACGTCCGCGATCCGGATCTGACCGGCGCGATTGGCGCGGTCCGTCCGACCGACGTCCTCCTGATAGAGCCTGGCTGGCTGGCCCTTCCCGCCAGCAAGGGCGCTCTAACGGTCAGCCGCGCCCGGCCGTTCAGCGAGGCCGCGCTCTGGTCCTACGCCGAGATCTTGCGGATCGCTGCCGCGGACCTCCTATCCGTCGACCCACGGGAGCTCGACGTCGGGCTCCAGCCGTACGCCGCTCCACACGGACCGTCGCGGCGTATCTTCATCGCTGACCGGCTCGAGAACGGGGCAGGCTACGCGCGTCACCTCGGGCGCCCGGCCATGCTCGAGCGGCTCCTGGATCACGCCGTCGACGTTCTGGGCCCCGGTTTCATGCGCACCGAGCACCGCGAGCGATGCGAAGCATCTTGCCCGGACTGCCTCGCCTCCTACGACAACCGCTTCTTGCACTCGAGGCTCGATTGGCGTCTCGGCCTGGATCTCGCTGAGCTCGCAGCCGGACGAGACCTCGACGAGAGGCGCTGGCTCGACGACGCTCCGGGCATCGCAGCGAGCGTTGCTGCCGGCTTCGAGCTCGAGCATGTGGTGCTCGACGAGCTGCAAGCGCTCCGAGATTCAGACGGCACCATCACCATCCTGGGGCACCCGATCTGGCTGGCTGACGGCCAGCCACGAGACCCGAGGCAACTCGCCGCGGAGCGAGCCTCCCGGGCTCCGGTGATCCGTCACGCTGATCTCCACAGCGCCTTGCGCTTCCCGCAACGCATCGTGGTCCCCGACTGAAACTCGCCTCTCCTCAAACCGAACTCTGGCGGGGGCCTCCACCCGCCTTCAGTAGAGCGTCCGTCTGCTCGTACGCACTGCGCTCCTCGAGGACCCGACTGCATGAGCGACGGCGGGCATTCCACGCACCAGATCGAGGGGCAAGCGGCGGAGCGCTACGTCGCCTCAGTAGTCGCGGCCAAGAACCGCAGAAACGCGCTCCTACGCAGGCTATTCGGTACGGGACTCGCGGCGCGGTGTACGGTCGGTCCATGCTTGGCAGCGATGTCACACGTGGACGGGCCCACCATCTCGGGCCACAAGGCCCGCTCCGGGCGGCGTGCCGGTGCCGCGTTGCTGCGCCGACAGCGTGAGTAGCTCGTCCGCCGCCGGACCTGCTCTTGGGTACATCTTCCAGTTCCAAGTCGCCCTCCTTCAGGCTTTGCCGCTAGCCCTCGCTCGGAAGGACGCGTCGGTAAGCCTCGAAGTGTTCGATGACGTGTCGTTCGATTTCGGTGCAGGAAGTCCTCGCTCCGTGATCCAGGTGCATCACGGCATCAATTCGACACGGGAGCTGCTCGACACGTCAGCGAAGGTCTGGCGGACGTTCGCAATCTGGACGGACGCTTGGCGCGATCTGGACGCCGCTGAAGACGTGGTCATGACGCTGGTCTCGACGCAGCCGGCGCGAGCAGGCTCGGGCATCGCTTCGCTCAGACCGGGATCGCGCGACCTCAACCACGCGATCGAGACGCTAACCGCGGTCGCAGAGGAACGCGGGGGGGCGAAAGGCACCGCCGCTGACCGGGCAAGGTTCCTCTCGTTGGACGAGGCCGAACGGCGGGCACTACTTTCACGGGTGACCGTCGCCGACGAGGCCGCTCGAGCAACCGATGTCCGAGCTGAACTCAAGCGGATTCTCCAGCCGTCGCATGAGGAACGGTTTGTCGCGAGCATGGCCGATCAGGTTGAGGGAGCCTGGTGGCCGTTGGTTGTCACGGCGCTGCAGACGAAGCAGCCGATCGGCATCGACGCCATCGGCGAGACTGTCGACGAGGCGCGGCGGGCGCTAAGCGACAACGCCCTTCCAATCCTGCGCCTTGAGGACTTCTCTGACGATGAGTTGCCGCCCGGGGATCCGCAGAACGCCCGTTACATTCGCTGCCTCCTCGAGATCAAGGCGAGCGCTCGCCGCCGCGAGCAGGCGATCGAAGACTTCGGTCGCGCGTTCGCTCATCGCTCACGATGGGGCCGGCGCGGGCTTCTGGGGCCGTTGGAGTTCGAGCGCTATGAAGGAGATCTTTTGGCCCAGTGGCTCATCGCCAGCGACCGGATGCTCCGCGAGGTCGACGGCGAGACAGAAGACGAGCGGCTCGCCGCCGCTGGCCACACGATGTGGGACGTGCTCGAAGCCGATGTGCGTCAGCCATTGCGCCCGCACACGACGGACACGTTCATCCAGCGGGGTTCCTTGCACGGGCTAGCCAATGACGAACGTCTTGCGTGGCATCCGAACGCCGCCCGCGGGTTTCATGAGGTCTCAGACGTGGAGGATTCCGCGTGAAGGCCTGGTCAGAACGTCCGGTTGAGCAGCGCACGTTGTTCAATCCAGCGTTTCTCGCCACGCTGGCACACGAGACCGCCCGTGGCCACGTCGATGAGGCTAACGAAGCCCTCCCGTTCGCATCGGTGTTTCTTGCCGTGCCGGCCGTGCTGCACCATCCCACGCGGGAAGCGCTGCCGACGATCAGGACCTCAATGAGTGTCTGGCTGCAGCGCAATCCCACAGCCAGGGTCGACCTGCCCAGCTACTGCCGTGGCCTGTCGCCGTTCGTCCGAGAGGCGCTCCTGTTCGGAACAAAGGCCGGTGCACTCAAGATCCATTCCGGCGGAACGATCATGCCCATCGTGTCGCTGGCGGCCCTCGGAAGGAATGGATCACCGGAAGTGACGCGCTGCCGAAAGCGCGCGCACTTCATGGGGCGTTGGATCGCCAGGGCCGGAGATCCCGTCACCATGCTCTCGCTGTGGGGGTTGACCGTCTGATGCAGATCGAATCGATCGTTCTCTACCACCGTGACGGCGAGCGCGTGCACGAGGTCCCGTTTCAGATGGGCGCCGTCAACGTCATCACGGGGGTCAGCGACACCGGCAAGTCAGCCGTGCTCGAGATCATCGACTACTGCCTCGGAAGCAGCACCCACGGCGTCTACCGGGGAGACGAACTCGAAAGCATTGGCTGGTACGGGCTGCGTCTCATGGTGGACGGGACGCCCGTCTTCGTTGCCCGAGAGCGCCCGCCGCTCGGCCAAGCCTCATCTGACCGCGCGACGTTCATCATCGGCGCCGGCGAGATCCCGCCAGCGTCAGCCATCAAGCAGACGACGAACATCGGAAGCGTGATCCAGCAGCTCGGCTCGTTGCTCGGCATGGGAGAGAACGAGCAGGCACCGCCAGAAGGCTCGACGCGCGCGGCTGTGACCGCCACGCTTCGCCACGCGACGTCCTACACGTTTCAGCGTCAACGTCTCGTCGCGGATCCGAAGTACCTCTTCGACGGCCAGGAGGACAACTTCAAGGAACTGCACATTCGCGACACGCTGCCGTACTTCCTGGGGGCGGTCGACCAAGACGCCCTTGCGCAACGGCGCCAGCTGCGCACTCGCCGGGCGGAGCTGAAGGCGGCGGAGGCGCGCCTTGCGGATGTCGACAACGAGACGCAAGCCACCGCTCAGCGCGCGCTGGCGCTGCTCGCTGACGCGAGAGAGCACCAGCTGGTGGAGCGCATCAGCGAGGTGCCACCAGAACACCTCCGGAGAGCGCTGGCGGAGGCAGTAGAGCACGTGCCCGCAACGGCGCCCGCTCTGACGGGCGATGCTGAACGAATAGCGGCGCTGCAGGACCGCAAGGCCGACGGCGCTACCGAACTCGGAGAGCTCCGGGCTCACAGGCGCGCCTACGTCAATCGCCAGCGACTCGCTCGTGACCTTGCATCGGAGTCATCCGAGCATCGCGCCCGGTTGGCGAGCCTAGGGTTGTTCCCGGGCAACACCGGCACGGGTAACGGCGCCGAGTGCCCGCTCTGTGGCGGAACGGACCACGCACACGACCCCGGGCCGGCACAGCTGCGTGCCGAGCTCGAGCGCGCATCAGAGCAAGCCGCGGCGTCCGTCGCCGTGGAACCAGAACTGCAGGCCGATATCGATGCGCTCGACGTCAACATTGCGAACCTCCAAGGGGCACTCGACCAGACCGACCGCGAGATCCAAGAGCTGGTGCAGCGGAGCGCGGTCG
The DNA here is from genome assembly GCF_040675535.1 of Patulibacter sp. NPDC049589. Classification (NCBI taxonomy): domain Bacteria; kingdom Bacillati; phylum Actinomycetota; class Thermoleophilia; order Solirubrobacterales; family Patulibacteraceae; genus Patulibacter; species Patulibacter sp. NPDC049589. The sequence continues at coordinate 5,030 of NZ_JBFAPC010000142.1, forward strand.
CGCGACGTACCCGCGGACGCCTTGAGCAGCAGGCCTACGTGCGTGGCCGGATCACCGGCTTCCTCGAGGAGCACCCGCCCTTGAACGAAGGCCAGCGAGCACTGCTCGTCACCGAGGCCGAGACTGCCCGCGGCCGCGTCGAGGCGCTCGAGGAAGCCCTCAGCGCCGACACCACCCGGACGCGCACCGAGAACGCACTGGCCTACATCGGCTCCGACATGACCGAGATGGCCAAGGCGCTCCGACTCAGCTACGCCGTCGACGGCGTTCGCCTCGATCCCGTGAGTCTCACGGTGGTCGGCCGGACGCCCGCGGGCCCGGTGTGGCTCAACCGCGACATCGGCAGCGGCAAGAACTGGGTCGGCTACCACGTCGTGACGCTCCTCGCCCTGCACAAGTACTTCAGCAACCACCGTCGCCCGGTGCCGCGGCTGCTCATCTTGGACCAGCCAACGCAGGCGTTCTTTCCCAAGACGAAACAGGACGCTCCGGACCGCTCTCTCAGCGACATGAAGGATGAGGACCAGGTCCAAGTCGGGCGGATATTCGACCTCATCAAGCGCACTGTTGACGAGCTCCAAGGGCGGCTACAGGTCATCATCATGGACCACGCGCAGCTCGACACCGACTGGTTCGCCAAAGCGGTAGGACCCCACAACTGGCGCGGTCCCGGGCGAGGCCTCGTGCCTACAGACTGGTACTAACGCTGGCCCGTAGGAGGCGGGAACGAGGCCGCCTCGACGTTCGCGGCGGCGCACGAGTCCCTCGACGCTCGATGGCGAGAAGCAGAGCACCAACGGGGAATGCGCGGCGCACTCGAGCGCCGACGCATCGATACGCCCTGTCTCGACAGTTGGCCGGACAACTCGCTAACTCAGGCGCCTCGAGGCATCGAGCAGACGGTCCGCGTAGAGGTCTGCGGCTTTGCGAACCCAACGGTCCGACACGCGGAGATACCACGCACATCCGTTGGCAAGCGCCCAAGCCGCCGAAGCAACGAATCTAACTTCGCCGGTTGTCAACTCCAGCAAGAGCGACGTAGCGATGACCGCGACGCAAAGGCCAAGCGCGATCGGACGTAGGCCGAGCGTGTTTCGACGAAAGCCATACTCGGCGTTCTCGGCGAGCACGAGCGGGAAGCCCTCGCGGGTGCGCTCGCGGAGTTCTGCGACTGCTTCGTCGTAGCGGCGATCGGCACCGGCGGGATCGGCTTGTTCCTCGTCGCGGGTAGGCAGGGGATCGACGAGGACCCGTCCCAGACGCTCGTGCAGCCGGGCGACCGCATCGGTACCACCCGCATCCCGCCAACGGAGGCGGCGGATAGTCGGTGCTCCACCCCACGACCTCCAAAGGGTTGGCTGGATCGCCCGCCCTCGATCTCGTACGGCTCCGCAAACAACGACCCCGACCACGCCCAGCACGATGGCTATCGGAGACGTAGAAGCCGAAGGAACGACAGCACCAGCAACCAGGAGTCCTAGAGCCGGGAGCGCCGCGAGTACGGCCGGAGCGAGGCGCGCCTTGCGCGTGTACGCATCGAACATCCCCTGCGTCGACCTAGTCCTCGTCGACCTCGTCCATAGGTGCGAGCGGAGTTGCCGCCGACCACCCCGCGCGCAGCGTTGAACCGTGGTGATGCCACTTGGATTGACCTGCCGTCGCGTAGACGTCGCAGCCTCGCCGCATGTAGGCATTGACGACTCGACCTGACGGATGCTTCTCGGACTCTGCGACCACGCTGACGAACGCGCTCTTCTCGCTTGGCGCCCCAGGAGCACCGAGAATTCGGTCGAGCAACGCCGAGGACGCGTTCCGCCGGCTGCCGTGATGGGGGACTTGGACGAACGACAACTCCCCTGCAAGTCCGAGGGCCTCCGCAGCGTCCCAGGCTCGATCGAGGGCTGGGACCCCGGCGTCCGCCGTGAACAACGACCGCCGGCCGTCGACGGTGAGCAGCGTGACCATCGAGGAGTTATTCCGCGGGGTGACCTCCTTGGCGTCGAATGGGATCTCGACGGGCAGCGCACCGGCCAAGCGATCGAAAACCCCCCGGGCTGCCTCGACGAGCGCCTTCGCCGTGGACGGTGGCGACGCTGGCCCGAGCTGCTCTGTGACGAGGCCGTCGTAGTAGTCCCTAGTCGGCCCGAGGATGGTTATCGCTCCGCCGAAAGCCTGGGAACCGGCGAACGCCTCCTCGACAACCGTACCCTGGCCGGCGGCGACCGTGATCAGATCGGCGACGGCCGCGGCCGCCGGGAGGCTTGAGCCGCCATGCGCTCCGATGTCGTGGAGCCACAGCTCCTTGACCGTGAGCCCGCGGACGACCTCGCCCATCCCGCCGATGTGATCGCCATCTGGATGCGTCAGGATCGCGAGGTCGACGGTGTCCGTGCCGTAGTACGCCTGGATATGCGACACCAGTTCGACACCATCGTCTTGGAAACCAGCGTCGATGACGACGACGACCTGTCGTCCGGTGTCGGGTCGAGTGAACCTCAGAGCAATAGCGTCGCCGGAGTCCTTGCCATCCCCAACGGGCAGAAAGTCGATCTCGTACATGCGCGTCCACCGAGCAGTCAGCGGGTGTCGCGTCGCGGGGATTCTCGCCCGGGCTTGATGGTGTCGCTGTCGCGAATCTGGCCGTCGACGCCCTTGATCCGCAACTCGCCCCCTCCTGCCCCACCGACGATCTCACGACCGCGATCGATCGCCTCTGCCTGCGTACGCGTGATAGCGCTGGCACGCTGGTGATCCTCGCGAACGACCTCCCACGAACCATCCCCGCGCCGCTGAACGTAGCGGTCGTTGTCGTTTCCTGTGCCCATTCCCTTGACCCCCTTGAAGAGTTCGTATGTACGGGATATAGAAGAGCCTCCTCGCATGGCCGGACGGAACCGCGCCATGCGGGAACCAACCCCGCGATCTGTCCGCTCCGGCCCATACGTTGGCGGCGTGTCCGCGGTGCCAGACGCCCACAGCGAATACCTTGATCCAGCCGATACCGCGCTCGCTCAAGAGTTCCTTGCGATCAAGGACCGAATCGCTGAGGCGAAGGATCGCGCGGATCGCCTGCGGGCCCTCGCGGATCACCTCGAAAGGCAAGCTGCACGCGACGAGCATGCGCTTCGTGAGCTTGAAGGTGCTCTCGGTCTTGCCGCCCAGATGCAGATCGAGCAACTCGACCGCGATCTCGGTGGTCGTCGGCTCCTGGAGGTCGCCGTCGCGGTTCTTGAGCGCGAGGTCGAGCCAGGGCAAGCCGTGCACTACCGCGAGTGGTATGCCCTGCTCTGCGCCGCCGGATTCCGCGCCAAGGGGCAAGACCCGCTCGCAAACTTTCTCGCGCAGATTAGCCGCTCGGAGAAGGTCGAACCAGTCGGGAGACGAACCGGGCAATACCGGCTTCAGGCGGCCTAGCAAAGCCGTCCGCAACGAACGGGCCCGTCGCGATGGAGCGCGCTGCGCCGCCGTCGGGAGCGTCTAGACGATCTACTCGCCCGACCACACGTCGAAGCTAGGCAACTCCAGGCACTCGCCGCGGCGAGTGCCTAAATCGCCACCGATCCGCGAGAATCGCCGGGTATCCGCAAGCACCGACGGCGCCGATATCAGCACGAACTCCCTGCATATCGGCACCTCCTGCGCAGCAGCTTCCCCGCATCGCACCCAGGAGGTCGTCGGTTCGAGCCCGACTAGCTCCACCTCAGGAAACGCAGTGCCCGAGACCCCTGTCACCGACAGGGGTCTCGCCGTTTCAGCAATTGCACGCTGGCGATCCGGGCGCCGAGACCAGGTCCGCTGGGTAGCGCCTCTAGGTAGCGCTTGGGTCCTGCAGTCGGTCGGCCAGAGCCGAACTCGGCCGGCGCCGTGCCCGCCCGAGGTCCGAGTCGCGTCGGAACGCGGTTCTAGGCTTGGCTGGTGGCAATCGACGATCGGACTCGCAAGCTCCTTTGGGGCCGCGCCGGTGGACGATGTTCGATCTGCCGGGTCAAGCTCTCGCGGGAAGCCGAAGTCGAGGGCGATCGACCCGCTGTCATCGGCCAGGAGTGCCACATCGTCGGCCGCCGTGTGGGAGGTCCCCGAGGTGCAGAGGACCTGAAGGATCGAGACGCGTACGAGAACCTCATCCTGCTGTGCCCGAACGATCACGTTCGCATCGACGCTCAGCCGATTGAGTTGTTCGTCGACCGCAGCGCGCGCTGTAACCCAAAGACCGTCGTCGAACCGCTCGAGGCACCGGGCGCCGAAACGGCCGAACTCCACTCCTCCCGGGCCCGTCGCCGTGGAGCGCGATGGGTTCGCGACAGGGGTTCTTCCCCTCCCGCAGGAACGCTCTTCGCGTTCCCTGGTCCGCGAGCGAGGCGACGAGAGCCCTCAGCTCCGCGTGCCGGTTGGAGAAGGTGCGTCGCTTACCGGCAGACGGCCACGGGAAAGGCAACCCGCGAACCTTCATGCTGACGCAGACGGATCGGACCGCGCTAGTCTCGGTGCATGCACATGCAGGTAGCGGGTCGGACGTGAAGGCCACCGTCGCGACGGACGCCAGCGCCGCATGGTCTCGGGTCGCCGCCTTCGCGTCGGCCGTCGACGCGAGCCTGGGCAAGTGGCTCCTCGAGACCTACCGGGTCGGACTCACGGAATACCGCGCGCTGGCGCACCTGGAGGACGCCCCGGACAACGAGCTGCGAGTGAACGATCTCGCGCAGCGCGTGGGCCTGAACCAGAGCTCCGCGACCCGCCTTGTGAGTCGCCTGTACGCGAAGGGCCTCACGCGACGCGATGTCTGCCCCGACGATGCGCGCGGGGTCTACGCGGTCATCACGGAGCAGGGCGCGACCCTCGTCCACGAGGTCCGCGGCCCGTACGAGGACCGGGTCCGCGAGCTCCTCGGTGGCGCGGCGGCGCACTTCCCCCAGGTCGACGCCGTGCAGCTCGGCCGCGACGTGACCGACGTCGGAGCGCTGATCTCCCCGGCGTGAGGTCCGCCGTGTACGCCGGTTGCGAATCGCCCGCATCCTGATATATGTATGTACATGCAGCGAACTGATCCCAGAACACCCACCGCAGACCCGGCCGGAGGAGGTGCACGATGAGCTGGCTCTACCTCGGTATCGCCGTGGTCTTCGAGATCACGGTGGCGCTCTCCGCGAGCAAGGCGGAGGGATTCACCAACCGGAAGTGGACGGCGGCGACGCTGGTCAGCGGCGCGATCGCGACCCTCTTCCTCAGCCAGGCGCTCCTCACGTTCGACGTGGGCGTCGGCTACGCGCTGTGGACCTCGGTGGCCGGCGTCGGGATCGTCGTCATCGGGGCACTCTCTCTCGGGGAGCGCCCGTCCGGCAAGCAGCTGCTCGGCATCGGCATCGTCGTCGCCGGCGTCGTCGGGCTGCAGCTGAGCGGAGCCGCCTGATGAGCTCCTCGAGTCCCGTCCCCACCACCGTCCGTCCGGAGCCCGCGCGCTCGAACGAGCGGGACCGACCCGCGACGCCGAACGCCCCAGCCGCCGAGGCCCGCGCCCGCGCGTGGCTCGTGCTCCTCCTGGCCGGCGTGTTCGAGGTCGGGTATGCGCTCAGCGTCGGAGGCAGCGAGGGGTTCACCGTGCTCAGCTGGTCGCTCTCCGCGGTGGTCTTCTTCCTGCTGACGCTCCTCGCCCTGAGCGTCTCCCTGCGGGCGATCGACGTCGGGATCGGCTACGCCGTCTGGGCCGGCATCGGCGCCGTCGGCGCCGCCATCCTCGGCCCCGTGTTCTTCGACGAGTCGCTCACGCTCGTCCGGGCCTTCTGGCTGGCGGTCATCATCGCCGGAGTCGTCTGGCTGAAGCTCGCGGATCGCCCGCAGCAGGGGGCCGAGCAGCCCGCGTCCGTGGCGGATCCGACGGCGTGACGGGGCGGGACGGCGGGCGGCGGCCGGGCGGGACCGCCGACGCCGTGTCACGGTACGGGGACGCCGGGGTCGCGGGCCGGCGTCACCGGCGCCAGTGCCCGGTAGGTCCCGCCCGTCCGGGCGAGCGGCCGCAGGGCGTCCACGTCGATGTGGCCGCTCGCGCGGCCGATCCGTCGTTCCACGTGGAACCGGAGCGCCCAGGCGATCACGACCTCGTCACCCCCGGGCCGGATGATGTCGTGCACGACGCACTCGATGGCGATCGGCGTCCCCGTGACCCTCGGGGGCCGTACGTCGACGGAGGGAGTCGTCGCCAGGCCCAGGCGTTCTGCTTCGCCGGCCTCGCGGGGCAGCTCGGCCGCAGACGCCTCGACGACTTCCCGATGTTCCTGCGCGGCGATGTTGACGACGAGCTCGCCAGTCGCCCGGACGTTCGACGCGGTGTGCTTCTCCCGGCCGTCGGGGTGGCGCTCGACAGTGATCGCCAGAAGCGGCGGCGACGTCGAGACGACGGTGAAGAAGCTGAACGGCGCGACGTTGACAAGGCCGTCCTCCCCCACGGTCGTCACCCACGCGATCGGCCGGGGGACGACGCAGCCGAGGAGGAGCCGGTGGCGCACCGCCGCATCGGTCGCCGCGGCGTCGAAGGACCGGTGACCGTCACCAGTGGCGGGTCGGGCTGCCATCGAGGACCTCCACGCCGTCCGTCGTAATCACGAGGTCGTGCTCGAAGACCGCCGACCCGACGCCCTCGTGGCCGGCCATCGCCTCGACGGTCAGGCAGATGCCGGGCTCGAGGGTCCACGAGACGTCGGGCAGGAGGAACGGCTCGTCGGTCGCCAGCCCGAGCCCGTGGCCGTGCGAGTACGACCCGGGGTAGCCGAAGGTCGGCTCGCCGTCCGCCCCGACGAGCCCGGCCTCGGCGAGGCCTCCGCGGACGACGGAGTAGACGTCCCGGCTCGCGACCCCGTCGCCGACCGTCGCCGCGCCCGCCTCGACGGCCCCGAGCACCCCCTCGAGCAGTCGCAGCTGGCGATCGTCGGGGCGACCGCCGACGACGACCGTCCGGGCGACGTCGAACAGGTAGCCGTCGACCATCCCGACGCAGTCGAGGTGGAACAGGTCGCCGCGCTCGATCGTCCGATCCGTCCACGATGGCAGCCGCCCGTGCGCGAGCTCGTGGCTGTGGGGCCCCGAGGACACCAGGGCGTCCCAGAGGACGGCGCCGCCCGCCACGCCGGCGGCGAAGCCCGCCGCCACGGCTTCCCGTTCCCGCGTGCCGGGCCGGAGCGCCCGCTCGAGGATGGCGTCGACGACTGTCGTCCCGACCTCTCCCGCGTGACGCAGTGCATCGAGCTCGGCGGGGCTCTTCAGGTAGCGCAGCCGCTGCAGGAGGTCGTCGGCCGCCACGAGCGTCGTGCCCGCCAGCAGCGTCCTGACCCGCCGGTCGAGCGATGCGACGATCACGTCACCGCCCGCCAGCCCGAGGGCCCCGCCCCGCAGGTCCCGCTCGGCCAGGACCTCCGCCACCACGCGCGGGAGGTCCGTGGCGTAGCGGACGTCGGCGACGCCGACCCGGTCGCGCCGCCAGTCCGGCACGTCGACGACCAGCGTCGGCTCGCCGTCCGCCGGCAGGACGAACGCCGCGTGCGAGCGGCCGGCACCCGGGACGGATCCCGGCAACGGGATGTCCGGCATCAGCGGCCAGTAGGTGTAGTGCCCGCTCAGGTAGAAGACGTCGAAGAACCCGTCGAGCGCTCCCCCGCCCCGCGACCAGACCAGCAGACCGTCGAGGCCCCTCGCACGCAGCGCGTCCTGCGCGCGACGCCACCGGTCCTCGTGCTCCGTGCTCACGACGCGGCCTTCGCGGCGGCGATCGCGGGCCGCACCCGGGGGTCGGTCCGGATGAACTCCTGGAGCCGCGGGTCGTGGAACGCCGCGACGAGCTTCTTGATGTTGTCGCTGCCGGCGTAACGACTGCCGATGGTGAGGATGCCCGCGAACCGCTCGGGCGGCAGCGGCGCGAAGATCGCCTTGCTCGCCGGCACGCCGGCGTTGAGGAAGAACTCGAACGAGCTGACCGACGCGTCGACGTCGCGGAAGACCCGCGGCTGGGACGCGAAGTCGACGAGCTTCCACTTGAACCCGCGGGGGTTGTCGATGTCGCGCAGCTGGGCCGTGCCTTCCGTCACGCCGTCGTGGATCCGGATCAGTCCGGCCTTGGCCAACTGGCTCAGGCCGATCGAGAGGTTCGCCGGATCCGAGGTCAGCGAGATCGTCGCGCCGTCCGGGATCGCGTCCGTCGACCGGTAGCGGTCGGACCAGACGCCGAAGCGCCAGTGGAAGATCCCCGGCCCGCCGGCCTGGAGCCGGAATCCGGGGTTGGCCTCGAGGACCTGGTCGAGCCAGTCCTGGTGCTGGTAGATGGTGCCCGCGATCCGCCCGTCGCTGACCGCGCGGTTGAGCTGCGTGCTGTCGTCCAGCGGGACCCCTTCGACGCGGATGCCGTAGTCCGGCGCGATGCGCTCGCGCACCTCCTCGACGATCGCCTCCTGGGCGGGGTCCCCCGTCATCCAGGCCACCTTGAGGGTCGCGCCCGCCCGGGTGAGCGAGGCGGACGAGTCGTCGCGGTCGACGACCAGGAAGAGCCCGGTGGCGAGCACCGCGACCGCCGCGACGATCGCGGCGAGGGTCCGGGCCTGGCCGCGCCGGGAGCGGACCTCGAAGCCGTGTCCGGGCGGCGCGGCGGCCGGCGGGTCCGTGGCCGAGTCGGCCTGCGTGGTGGGGTCGGGGTGATCGGTCATGCGGTGGGACTCCTGTGGTGGAAGGGGCGCCCGATCGTCGGACGCGTGGACGGCGAGGACGGAGGAGGAGGCGGCCGGGTCAACCCGGGGCCGCGCGGCGGGCGAGCAGGTCGCCCACGAGCTGGACGACGGCGACGGTCAGCACGAGCAGCACCACCGCGCCGACCATCGCGTGGCCGTCGAAGCGCTGGTAGCCGTAGGCGACGGCCACGTAGCCGACGCCGCCCGCACCGATCGAGCCGGCGATCGCCGAGTACTCGATCATCGCGATCGTGCTGATCGTGACGGCGCCGATCAGGCCGGGGACCGCCTCGCCGACCTGGGCGGTGCGCACGACCTGCAGGACCGTCCCGCCGCACGCCCGTCCGACCCGGGTGGCCTCGGCGGGAACGTCCCGCAGGGCGTTCTCCGCCAGCCGGGCGAAGAACGGCACGCCGGCGACCGACATCGGGACGACGGCGGCCCAGACGCCGATCGTGGTCCCGGCGACGAGTCGGGTGAACGGGATGATCGCCGCCATCAGGACGAGGAAGGGCAGCGAGCGCCCGAGGTTGAGGACCGCCCCCAGGGCGCGGTGCACGGGCGGGTTCGGGGCGAGCCCGTCCGGCCCGGTGTTGTGCA
>NZ_JBFAPC010000143.1:0-14232 GCF_040675535.1 Patulibacter sp. NPDC049589
CCGCGTTCTGGGCGGTCTGCGGACTCCTGGTGCTGTGGCTGGTGGTCCTGAAGGGGGCCGACACGGACCTCGTCGCGTCGCTGAAGACGGCGCTGACCGGCCACGGCGCGGTCGGGCTCGGGCCGGACGCCCGGTCGGCCGTGGTCGTGCTGCTCGCCCTCGTCGGGACGGTCGCCGTGGCGCTGCGGCCGGACGATCCGCCGGCCCGCATCGCCGGCGTGGCGGCGGGCCTCCTGCTCGCGCTGCTCGTCGGCGAGGGGACGGGCCTCGTCCAGCTCACGCTGTCGGGCGGTATCGGTCCGCCGTTCCTGAGCCCGACGCGGGACGGGGTGGTCGCCGCCGTGCTGGTCGCCTCCGCGGCCATCGCCGCCGTCCTGCTGGTCGTGGCCGTCCGGCGACGCGACGTCGTCCTCGGGGTGCTGCCGGCGGGCGTCCTGCTGCTGGTTCACCCGGTCGACGGCGCGGTCGTCGAGGCGGGCGTCCTGCTCGTCCCGGTCGTGCTCGTCGCGGCGGCCGGTGCCGCGGCCGCGGGGGTCGGTCCGGCCCCGCGGCTCGTGCCACGACCCGCCGCGCCGGCCGCGCTGGCGGTCACCGTCGTGGTCCTCCTCGTCGGCGTCGCGGGGGCGTTCGGGGTGACGAGTCAGTTCCTGGACACCCACGAGTACGGGTCGGGCGTCCAGGGCGGGTTCCTCGCGGTCGCGATCGCCTGCACCGCCGGCGTCCTGCTGACCGCGGCGCTGGCGCTCCGGACGGAGGGGACCGCGGGCGCTGCGGCGGCGCTCGCGACGATCGTCGCGCTGCACCTCCTCCATCCGCTCGTGCTCTTCCGGCCCGCGGCCCCCGACTCGTTCGTGGCGCACGCCCCGCTCGCGATCGTCCTGCCGCTGCTCGAGCTCGCGCTCGGGCTCGCGGTAGCCCGCCGGCACGCGACGGCCCCGGTGCTCGCGGCAACGGGCCTGTTCGTGGTCAGCGCCCTGCAGGCCGTGGCCTTCGGGATCGCGACCGTCGACGACGACGTCAGCGGCGAGCTGGTGGTGGCGGTGACGCTCGGGCCGGCCGTGCTGGCGATCGCCGGCGGCGCGGTCCACGCGCTGACCGGTCCGGCCCGGAACGTGCTCCGCGCGCAGGCCTTCTCCGCCGGGGCGGCCGTCGGGGCGCTGCTGTTCGCGGGGTTCGCGACGTCGGGCTTCGCGCTCGTGGCGGACGGCGACGGGGCGACGCTGAAGGGCGGCCAGGCCGTGCTGGCACTCGCCCTCGTCGTGGTCGCCGCGTTCGGCGTCGCCCTGCTGGCGGCGTCGACGGCCCGGCGCGCGTCGGTGGCCGTCGCGACCGCGGCGATCGGGGTGACGGCGACGCTGGCGATGGTGATCGCGTCCATCGCCGCGGCGGTGGCGGACCACCCCGCGAACGACGAGGTCCGCGCGATCGGGACGCCGGCGATCCAGTCCGCGCTGGGCTTCGACGACGCGGGGAGCGTGCTGGCGGGCGCCGGCGCGGCGTGGCCGGTGTTCCTCGCGGTGCTGGGCGTCGTCCTGCTGGGGACGGGCGCGTGGCTCGAGTCGCAGCGGCCGCTGCCGCCGGACGCGCCGCTCGGCTGAGCGGGTTCCGCCGAGGAGCGGTTGCGTCGCGCGTCGAGGGCAGACACGGTGCGCACCCACCCGTCGGACGCGCGGGGACGGTCCGCAGCATTCGATCGCGTTCGGTCGGGTCACGCGAAGGTCACCGGTGGCGGGGCGACCCGAGGATCGGCGGATCCGGGCCGCGGTCGCTCGGCTGCGCCCGAACGACGTCCCGGCGTGCCGCAGCGCTCAGCGGCGGACGAGCACGAAGACCAGCGCGATCGCGAAGCCGATCTGGCCGAAGCTCAGCGCCGTGCCGAGGTTCGTGGCGCCGGCGACCTCGGCGACCACCGTGGCGCCGGCGAACGCGCCGACGACGATGCCCGCGTTCTGGATCAGCGGGCGGCTCGGCGGCAGGGCGGCGGCGTCCTCGTCGCTGGTGCGCTTGCCGCGGCGGCCCTTGGCGTCCGCGTCGGTGAGCCGTCGGACGCCGCCGGCGGCCTGGCCCTCGCCCGCGGCGGCCGCGGCCTCGCGGGCGGCGTCGGCGTTCGGGGTGCGGGGTCCGGTGTCGCTCATCGGGCCGGGGCCCCGGTCGAGGGGAGCGGGATGGCGGCGGGCGAGGTCATCGGGCAGGGGCGGTGGTCGCGCGCGGCGTGCCGGCGAGGATGGTCATCGGACGGGAACGGTGGTCGCGCGCGGCGCGGTGTCCGCGGAGGCGGTGGCGGGCGTCGCGGAGGCGTCGGTGCGCGCGCCGGGAGCGCCGGGGATGCCGACGGTCGCGTCGTCGTCCAGGAGGCCGGCGGCCCGTTCGAGCTCCTGCATCAGGATCGGCACCGCCAGATCATCGCCGGTCGCGGCGAGGACGCGTCGCGCGGCGGGCCGGCCGCCCAGCTCGCGCAGGGCCCGCTCGCCGTGCTCGAGCCGGAAGTCGTCGATCGCGCTGCGGCGCCGGGCGTCGCGGCGGGCGGTCGCCACGTCGATGGTCCCGCGGTGCTCGTCGAGCGTGGCGATCAGCTCGTCGAAGCCCGACGCGGGCGCCACGGAGCTGACCGCGACGACCTTCGTGCTGCGGTCCCCGATCGAGCGCAGGGCGGCCCGGACGTCGGCCCGGGCGCGCTGCGCGATCCGGCCGAGGTCGGCCTTCGTGACGACGAGGACGTGCGGGATCTCCATGATCCCGCTCTTCAGGAACTGCAGGACGTCGCCGGATCCGGGCTGGACGATCACCACGACGGTGTCGGCGACGTCGGCGACGTCGGTCTCGGACTGCCCGACGCCGACGGTCTCGACGATCACCACGTCGAAGGCCGCCGCCAGGGCCTGCGCGGCCGCGCGGGTCGCCCAGGCCAGGCCGCCGAGCCGGTCGGCCGCGGCGGTCGAGCGGATGAAGACGCCCGGGTCCTTCGGGTCGACCGTGATCCGCGCCCGGTCGCCGAGCAGGGAGCCGCCCGTCCGCCGGCTCGACGGGTCGACGGCGAGGACGGCGACGCTGCGGTCCTGCGCGCGCAGGGACCGGACGAGCTCCGAGAGGAGCGTCGACTTGCCGGCGCCGGGCGGGCCGGTGACGCCGACCACGTGGCCCTCCGGCTCGTGGCCGAGCGCCTCCGGCGACAGCAGCCGCAGGAGCTCGGTGGTCTGCTCGCGCGCCGCCGGCGTGCGGGTCTCGACGAGGTTCAGGACGGCGGGGGCGGCGTCGAGGTCCCCCTCGCGCAGCCGCCGCGCCAACGTCGTCCCCAGGTCGTCCTGCATTCCCCGGATCGTACGGGGCGGGTCCAGCGGCGGGGTGCGGGGACGCGGGCAGTGGCGCGCGCCGGGGGACGGAGGGGGCGGGATGGCGACTGGCCGGGCGGGCTTCGGCCCGGGTTCGCTGCGCTGGGCGGGGAGAACTCGGGCCGAAGCGGCGGCGGGCGGCAGGGGGCGGCTTCGGCCCGGGTTTGCCGCGCTGGGCGGGGAGAACTCGGGCCGAAGCGGCCGTCGGGTGCCGGCCGGCCGGCCACGGGCCACTTCCCGCCCTCCGGTCATGCCGCCCACCGCCCGGCCGCCTCGATTCCGGGTCCGGCAACCGCGGAATCCCTCGCTTGCATCGGCGTCGAACCGTCCCTGTGTCATCGTCGATCGCCATGACCGACGACTTCGACGTCCTCCGCCAGCCGCTCACCCTCGGGGCGATCGAGTTGCCCCACCGCCTGGTGATGGCGCCGCTCACGCGCAACCGGGCCGACGAGGACGGCACGGCCAACGAGCTGATCGCCGAGTACTACGGCCAGCGCGCCGGGTCCGCGGCGCTGATCGTGTCCGAGGCCACCTGGGTCTCGCAGCAGGGCAAGCCCTACCCGCGCACGCCGGGGATCGCGACGGATCAGCACCGCGACGGCTGGCGCCTGACGACGGACGCGGTGCACGCCGAGGGCGGCAAGATCGTCGCGCAGCTCTGGCACGGCGGGCGCATCGGGCACCCGGACACGTCCGGCCAGGAGCTCGTGTCGGCGTCCGCGACCCCGCTGGAGAGCCTCACGATCTTCACCCCGACGGAGGCCAAGGCCGCGATCCCCGCGCCGCGGGCCCTGACGCTCGAGGAGATCACGACCGTCGTCCAGGACTTCGTCGCCGCGGCGAAGCGGGCGATCGACGCCGGCTTCGACGGCGTCGAGGTCCACGCGGCCAACGGGTACCTGCTGCAGCAGTTCCTCTCCGACAACACGAACCACCGCGACGACGCCTACGGCGGCAGCCCCGAGAACCGGGCGCGCTTCGTCGCCGAGGTCGTCCGCGCCGTCGTCGACGCGATCGGCGCCGACCGCGTCGGCATCCGCCTCTCGCCGCTCGCCCCGGCGCACGAGATGGCCGAGCAGGACGGCGGCGACACCTACCGCGCGCTCGCGAAGGAGCTCGCGCCGCTGCACCTCGCGTACGTCCACCTGCTGGCCCAGCCCGAGGACGCCCTGACCGCCGAGCTGCGCGCGGCCTACGGCGCGCCGGTGCTGCTGAACACGGGCTTCGCGAAGAACACGGAGCGCGCCGAGGCGATCTCCTTCGTCGCCGACGGCCACGCCGACGCCTCGGTCGTCGGCCGCGCGTTCATCGCCAACCCGGACCTCTACGAGCGCTGGTCCCAGGACGCCCCGCAGAACGAGACGCGGACGAACCTCTTCTACGCCAGCGGCCCCGAGGGCTACACGGACTACCCGACCCTGGCCGAGGCCGAGGCGCAGACCGCGACGGCGTAGGGGCAGGTCGCGCGCCGGCCGTCGGCCGGCGACGCGCTACCGGCGGTCCAGGGTCGAGCCGAAGCCGCCCCTGCGTCCCGACCGCCGCCCGCTCAGCCGCGCTTCGGCAGCCGCGGGAGCGTGGCCGGGGCGTCGGCGGCCGCGCGGTTCTCGTCGCGGACCGCGGCCCACAGCTCCTCGCGGTAGACCGGGACGGAGCGCGGGGCCTCGATGCCGAGCTTGACGGTGCCGCCCGCGACCTCGACGACGGAGATCACGACGTCTTCTCCGATCATCAGCTTCTCGCCCTCGCGGCGGCTGACGATGAGCATCAGGCGGCGGCCACCAGCGGCGCGCGCAGGGGGGCCTCGTCGGCGCGGTTGATGACCTGGCGGCCGGTGCCGCCGATCAGGAGGAGCGGCGCGCGGAGGTTCGCGGTGAACTCCTCGACCGCGCCGATCGCGCGGACGACGACCCAGACGTCGACCGCATCCGGGTCGGTCAGGCCGGGGACGTCGCCCTCGTCGAGGACGACGTCGAACGCCGGGAAGAACGTCTCGGGTCGCGTGACCGGGAGCGCGAGCGCCGGGTCGTCGAGCGACTGCAGCCACGCGAACGGGGCGTCGTCGCCGTCGCGCCGCAGGAGCGCCCAGCGGGTGCCGGGCAGCCCGACGAGGCCGTCGGGGAAGTCGATCGTCTCGGCGTCGGTGACGTCGAGGTCGCCGAAGCGCGTGCTGGACAGGTGGGTCGCCATTCGGGGTGCTGGTCGGATCCGGTGCGGGTGGTGCGCGTCAGCGCAGAAAGTCCATGAGCGACCCCTGGACGATGCCGGCGCCCGCCTTCAGGGCCGCCTGGTACGAGGCCTGCTGCGTGGCGTAGGCGATCATCGTAGACGCCGCGTCGGCCTCCTCGATGCCGGAGCGCTGGGCGGTCGTCGCCTCCTCGAGCTCGCCCAGCCGGTCGCTCGCGGACGACAGGCGGTTGCCGGTCGCGCCGACCTCCGCCCGCAGCGCGGAGAGGGCGTCGATCTGGACGTCGAGCGTCTTCAGGTCGGTGCTGCGCAGCGCCGTGGCGTCCGCGGCGGTGCCGCCGCGCAGGTGCGACACGATCGTGCGCAGCGCGTCGATCAGCTTGCCGTCGCCGCCGCCCTGGCCGAGCACGCGGCCGGCGAGGTCCGCGTTGACCGTGACGTCGACGCCGGAGCCGATCGTCCGCAGGACGGCGCCCGTGTCGCCCGCGTAGGCGTCCCCGCCGTCGGGGTCGTAGGGGCGGGCGGCCGACGCGCCGGAGAACACCGGGACGCCGGCGTAGGTCGCGTTCGCGGTGCCCTTGACGGTCTTCAGCAGCTGGTCGATCTCCGACGCCGCGGCGTCGCGCGCCGGCTGGCCGCCCGCGTCGTTGCCGGCGCCGATGAGGAGCACCCGCGCGCGCTGGACGGCGTCGCCGATGCCCGACAGCGCCGAGTCCGACGTGCGCTGCCAGCCGATCGCATCGGTGACGTTGCGCTGCGACTGCGCGATCTGCGAGAGGTCGGTCCGCAGCGCCATCGCGCGGGTCGTGCCGTACGGGTCGTCGGACGGCCGCCTGATCTGCCGGCCGGACGACATCTGCTCGTAGGTGTCCGACAGCCGGGCCTGGTTGGCCTGGAGGTCGCGCAGGACGGTCCGGCTCATCATGCCGCTGGTGATGCGGAAGCTCACGGTCGCGGCTCCTCGTGGTCGGGGGAGGTCATGGGGACGGCGAGGGCCGGGCCGCCGGCGGACGGTGGTGGGGGACCGGCGACGGAGGCCGGACCGCTCGCGGCCCGGCGGGCGAGCAGGCTCACAGCCCCACCCGCCCGGTGCGGTTGATCAGCTGGTCGAGCATCTCGTCCATCGTCGAGAGCACGCGGGCGGCCGCCTGGTAGCCGCGCTGGAAGCGGACGAGGTTGGCCATCTCCTCGTCGATCGCGACGCCGGCGACCGAGTCGCGGCGGTCCTGCAGCGCGCCGGCCAGCGAGGTGGCGGTCTTCTCGGCGGTGGTCGCCTGGGCGACCTCGGACCCGAGCTGGCCGACGACCGCGGTGTAGTGCTGGTCTGCCGTCCCGCCCCGCAGCGCGGCGATCGCGGTGGCGACGTCGTTGGTGCCCGTCGAGCCGGCGACGAACGCCGAGAGTGCTCCGCCCTGGACCGGGTCGACGGCGGCGGCGACGCCGATCGGGGGCCGGGGGACGCCGGAGACGATCGCGCCGGTGGGGAGCGTGAAGATCGCCGGGCCGCCGGCGGCCTGGTGGACGCCGTTGACGGCGGTGGCCAGCTCGCTCGCGACCGCCGCGATCGACTGGCGGTACGCGGCGACCGGGCCGCTGTCGGCCGCGATCGAGGCGAGCGCCGCGAGGGAGCCGGAGCCCGGGTCGCCGGCGGTGAACGCCATCGTCCACGGCTGGCGGGCCTGGGTGCCGGAGACGATCGGCGTCGGGTCGCTGCCGATCGAGACGTCGATCTGGCCGGGGACCGGGTCGCCGTTGCCGTCGAGCGTCTGCTCGACGCGGACCTGCGCGAAGGTGGAGAGCGTGTCGAGCAGGACGTCGCGGCGGTCGAGCAGGTCGTTGGGGACCTCGCCGCGGCCGGTCGCCACGCCGATCGCGTCGCCCAGCTGCGCGAGCTCCCGCGCGGCGAGGTCGATCGGCCCGCCGGCGGCGGTGCGGGACGCCAGCTCCGCCTGCGCCTGGGACTGGACGGTCGCCAGCTGGTCGTCGAACGCCCCGAACGTCGCGCCCGTCGCCTTCGCCGCGTCGAGCAGCACCTGCCGGGCGGACGTCGAGGTCGGCGCGTTGGCGAGGTCCGACCACGCGCTCCAGAAGCGGTTGAGCTGCGCCGACAGGCCGGTGTCGCCGGGCTCGGAGAACGCGAGCTCCGCCTGGCCGAGCAGGGCGGCCGTGGTCGACGCCTCGCCGAGCTTCGTGTTCTGCGCGCGGTACTGGATGTCCGCGAAGCGGTCGCGGATCCGCTCGACGCCGGTGACGTCGACGCCGGAGCCGAGCTGCGCCTGGCCGGCGGCGGTCTGGATCGAGAGCGCGGACGACGCGCTGCTCGTGACCCGCTGGCGCGAGTAGCCGGGCGTCGACTGGTTGGCGATGTTGTGACCGGTGACGTCGATCGCGCGCTGCTGGGCCAGCAGGCCGCGCAGGGCGGTCTCGACGCCGTGGAAGGACGAGATCGGCATCAGGCGCGGAGGTCCAGGCCGTGGCGGTGCAGCGCGAGGCTCGCGGGGGAGGACCCCGCGGCGGCGCGTCGCCCCGCGTCGCCGGGCGGCTCGTAGGTGGGATCGGGCGGCACGCCGTCGAGGTGCAGCAGGTGGTCCAGGAAGGACAGCTCCTGCTGCATCAGCGTGCGGTTGGTGCGGTGCTCCCGGGCGACGTCCTCCATCGCGACGAGCAGCTCGTCGCTGCGCTGCTTCGCGAGCTGCGCCTGCTCGGGGTCGACGAGGTCGCAGAGCCCGGTGACGGAGACCTCCCGCGGCTCCACGCCGAGCATCGCGGAGCCGCGCTGCAGGAGCACCGCGCGGCGCTCCTCCAGGGTGGCGCGGAACGTCGACTCGGCCTCGAGGGTGCCGGTGTGCCGGAGGACGGCGGCGACGTCGCGGGCGCGGATCGCCGCCCCGAGGTCCTCGACGGCGGCACGCAGGCGGACGACGGAGCGCAGCTGCTCGTCCAGGTGGTTGACGAGGTGGGAGACGAGCTCGCGGGCCAGCGGGGTGGCGGGGGAGGTCACGAAGAGGTCCCGGTCGGGAGGGAGGGCGTGGAGACGGAGGTGGGGGCGCTCGTCGCCGGGGCGACGGACGCGGTGCCGGAGGCGGAGACGCTCGTCGCCGGGGCGACGGACGCGGACGTGGAGTCGGTGGTGCCCGTCGACGGGAGGCCCGTGTCCGCGGAGGCCGTCGCGCTGGCGTTCGCGGTCGCGGCGGTCAGCTGGGCGGCGATGCCGACGCCGCCGGCGGCCGACAGCGCGTCGGCCATCGTGCCCGGGAGGAGGTCGCGGTACGCGGACGTGGCCGCCGAGGCCTCGCCGTCGGCCGGCGCGGCCGTGGCGGCGAGCTCCTTGGTCAGCTGCTCGAGGAGCATCCGCTCGAACTGGGTGGCGGCGCGCTGGGTGGCGGAGGCGGCCGTCGTGCCGGACGAGGCGCCGGAGCGCCCGAACGTGGCCGACGCGCCGGCGGTCGCGGTGGCGGCGCCGCTCGCACCCGCCGTGTCGCGGGCCGGGAGCGTCGCGGCGGGGGACGTCGTCGCCGCGACGGCCGCGGGCAGCGCCCCGGAGACGGCGGCGATGCTCACCGCTTGACCCCGTTGGCGATCTCCATCATCTGGTCCTGCGTCTGGATCGCACGGCTGGCCATCGAGAACGCGCGCTGCGACTCGATGAGGTCGACCATGGCGTCGGAGGTGTCGACGTTGGAGCCCTCGAGCGCGCCCTGGCGGACGGTGGTGGCGCCCGGGCCCGTCGACGCCGCGGCGTGGGCGGTGCCGCTGGCGGCGGTCGGGACGAAGAGCGAGTCGCCGACCGGGCGCAGGCCGTCGGGCCCGGGGACCGTGACGACGCGCAGGCGCCCGAGCTCGGTGCCCTCGGCGGTGCGGACGGTCCCGTCCTCTCCGATCTTCAGGTCGTCCGCGGAGGAGCCGGCGGGGACCGGGCGGACGCCGGCCACGAGGGCCCCGGACGCCGTGCAGAGCCGCCCGCGGGCGTCGACCTGGAGCGCGCCCGCGCGGGTCAGGGCGGGGGCGCCACCGGGGGTGCGGACCTCGAGGTAGCCCGGCCCGGAGAGCGCGACGTCGAGCGACCGGCCGGTCTCCTGCAGCGCGCCGGCGGCGGTGCTGCGCCCGGCGTCGGAGGCCGCTGCGCCGGACCCGACCTGCACGCCCTCCACGCCGTCCCGGACGTAGAGGAGGTCGCGGAAGGCCAGGCGCGAGTGCTGGTAGCCCGTCGTGTCGACGTTCGCCAGATCGTTGGACACGGCGTCCATGCGGGTCTGTTGGGCCGCCATGCCGGCAGCGGCTGCGTAGAGGCCTTGGAGCATCGGGACGTCCTTCGGGTCGGCCGCACGGGGAGCCCCGCGACGCCCCGGTGATCGGCGGGGCCCCGGAGGACTTGAGGTGCCGGCGGGGTGCCGGGGACGATCTCGGCGTGAGGGCGTGAGGGCGTGAGGGCGTGACGGCGTGACGACACAGCGAAGCAACGACGCGACGACACGTGGAGGTACGGCCGGTGGTCGCCGGAGTCCCTACCAGCTGCCGTTCCTGCAGCCGCCGCGCGGCGAGCCCTTCGACGTGCACGACCGGATGAAGCCCGTCGGCGTCTTCGTGGCCGCGAAGCGGTTGCCCGAGGGCGAGACCGCGAGGACCCGGTACCGGCTGCGCGTGGCGCGCTGGACGGCGACCTCGCCGCCGTCCGGGCGGCCGTCGTCGGCGAACGAGTACGCGATCGAGCCGGCGGGCCCGAGGCTCGCGGCCGTGGTGCAGCGCGCGTAGGAGCGGGTGCCGGTGGCGCACGACTCGACGGCGGCCAGGGTGTTGCGGACGCTGCTCTTCGCGATGGCGTCGTACTGCCGCGGGTCGACGCTCGTCGCCTGGTCCGTCGTCGTCGCGTCGTCCCCGCCGCCGCAGCCGCCGAGCGCCAGGAGCCCGGCGAGGGCCAGGCCCCCGAGGACGGCGGGCGGCGTCCGGCGGTGGCGGGCGGCGGGGGCTGGAGTCGGGACCACGGGACGGTGGGGGACGACGCGGGACGGGAGGACGTCGTGCATGGGGGTTGTACGCCATCGGTGGGGGACCGGACGCGGTGGGTCGGCCCGGCGCGCTCCGGCTCGGGTTCGCCCCGGTAGGCGGGGACAACTCGGGCCGTCGGCCGGCGGCCTGCGCCCGGCGCGCTCCGGCTCGAGTTCGCCCCGGTAGGCGGGGACAACTCGGGCCGCCGACCGGCGGCCTGCCCGTGGCGCGCTCCGGCCCGCGTCCGCCCCGCAGGACCGGGTCCCCGCCGCCGTCAGCTGCCGGTCGCCGAGCCGACCTGCGAGGCCGCCCGGCCGAGCGTCTCGTCGATCGTCGTGATCGACTTCTGGCCGGCCTCGAAGGCGCGCAGCGAGGCGATCATGTCGACCATCGCGCGGGTCGGGTCGACGCCGGAGCCCTCCAGCGCGCCCTGCTTGATCGCGCCGGCGCCGGCCGGGCCGGCGGGGGTCCCGTCGAACAGTCCCTCGCCGCGCTTGACCGGGTTCGTCAGCATCGTGACCGCCAGGTCGGCGACGGGGACGGTCCCGTCGGCGCCCACCCGGACGGGCGCGCCGCCGCGGCCCAGGACCTCGTGGCCGGCCGCGTCGGTCAGCAGCCCGGCGGCCGACGCCGAGAACTGCCCGCTGCGGCTGTAGCGGGTGCCCTCGGGGGTCCGGACGGCGAAGAAGCCGTCGCCCGCGATCGCGAAGTCGAGCGGTTCGCCGGTCTCGCGGGCCGCGGCTGGACGGATGTCCGTCACGGTCTGGGCCGCGTACGGCCCGAGGCCGACGCGCCCGACGACCGCGCCGGTCCGGGTGTTCGCCAGGAGGATGTCGCCGAACGAGGCCTGCACGGTGCGATCCCGCTTGTAGCCGGGTGTCGCGGCGTTGGCGAGGTCGCTGGAGAGCTGGTCCTGGCGCACCTGCTCGGCCCGCATCCCGGCGGCGGCGACGTAGAGCGCACGGTCCATGGACGGGGTGATCGGCCGTTCGGCGGAGGACTTGAGCGCCCCGTCGGGGAGCGAATCGGCGTTGTGAATATCCACACCTGTCAAGAATTCACCGAGAGTGCCGATCAGGGGAGCACCGCAGCTGTGGTGCCGTCCTCCTGATCCCCAGTCGACGAGCGTCCGCCGCGGAAGGCCCCATGAGCGATTCCCCGAACTCCATCGACCGCGCAACGCGGATCACCCCGGCGACGCCCCTCGACCAGCGGCGGCCCGAACGCCCGCCCGTGGAGGAGACGGGCGCGCGCGCCGTGGAAGACGCCGCGTCCTTCGACGGCATCCCGGCCACGATCCCCGACGAGGTGCTCGCCGAGATCGGCGGCGCGCTGGACCGCCTCGAGGAGCTGCGCGCCGACGGCACGAGCGTCCGCTTCGACGCGGGCTCCGGGAGCGGCGCGGGCATCGAGCTCCACGGCGCCGACGGCACGATCCGCGAGATCGGCGCGTCCGAGCTCTTCGACGTCGTGTCGGGCGAGCGCGCCGCGACCACCGCGCCGGCCGACGTGCCGCCCGCCGTGACCCCGCGGGTGGACCGCGAAGCCTGACGTGGCGACCATCAACCTCACGGGGCTCGCGACCGGGCTCGACACGTCCGCGCTGATCGACCAGCTGATGGCGATCGAGCGCCAGCCGCGTACGCGGCTGGCGACGCAGCAGGCCGACCAGCAGGCGAGCAAGAGCGCGCTGCAGGCCGTCTCCGACGCGCTGAAGAAGCTCCAGACCGCCGGCCAGGCGCTGTCGGACCCGACGATCTTCGGCAACAAGCAGGCCGTCTCCATCGGCAACGCGGGGACCGCCACCGCGACGATGCTCTCCGGCGCCCCGACGGGCGGCTACACGCTGCAGGTCGAGCGGCTCGCCCGGTCGTCGCAGGCGAGCTACGCCTACACGGTGCCGACCGCCGACGGCACGGTCGCGGTCGCGGGCGCGGGCTTCAACGACGCGATCGCCGTGACCGCGGGCACGTCGGCGTCCGACCTCGTGGCGCGCATCAACGGCGACCCGTCCCTGCACGTCGTCGCCTCGGTGACGACCGTCGACGGGGCGGAGCGGATCTCGTTCGCGAGCCGCGCCACCGGCGCCGCGTCCGGCTTCACGGCGTCCGCGTCCGGCGTGCTCGCCGACGAGGTCACCAAGGCCGGCCAGGACGCCCTCGTCCGGATCGACGGCGAGGAGCACACGTCCGCCACGAACGTCGTCGACGACGCCATCCCCGGCGTCCGGCTCGCGCTGCGCGGCGTCGACACCGTCGGCACCACCGTCACGGTCACCGCGCCGGGCGCCGACACCGCCGCGGTCGGCAAGATCGCCAAGGACTTCGTCGACGCCTACAACTCGGCGCTCGACCTGCTGCGCACGACGACGGCCGTCACCGCGACGTCGTCGGGCCAGCTCGGCGGCGACCAGGGGCTCGTGAGCCTCCAGGCCCAGCTCCGCAGCGCGCTGGTGTCGATGTCCGGCGGCGCCGCGTCGCTGCCGCTGGAGGCGCTCGGCATCTCGACGGGCAAGGCCTCGGGCACCGCGACGTACTCCGCCGACGCCGTCCAGGGCAAGCTGACCTTCGACGCCGACGCGCTGACGGCCGCCCTGACCACGGACCCCGCCGCGGTGCGGTCCGTCCTGACGCAATCGGGCGGCGTGATCAAGAGCCTCGTGACGACGCTCGCGTCCTACACGGGCGCGGACGGCACGCTGACGAGCCGGATCTCGCTCACCGGCCAGGACATCACCGACATCGGCAAGCGGATGGACGACTTCGACGTCCGCCTGACGGCCCGGGAGACCGCGCTGAAGGCCCAGTTCGCGTCGCTGGAGGCCACGATCTCGAAGTGGCACGACCAGAGCTCCTGGCTGACCGGCCAGATCGCCGCCCTTCAGTCGAGCTGACCTTCAGACCCGGGCGCTCCGACCGATCTCCCGTACGTGTCCGCCTACGCCGCTCCCCACGCCGCCCGCGATGCCTACCGCGACAACGCCGTCCTGACCGCCACGCCGGCCGGGCTCGTCGTGATGCTCTACGACGGCATCGGCCGCTTCCTCCGCCAGGCCGCCGCCGCGATGGAGGACGGCGACCGGCCCACCGCGTCCGCCCGGATGCAGCGCGCCGAGGCGATCATCTCCGAGCTGCAGGTGACGATCGACCACGAGCGCGGCGGCGAGATCTCCGGCCGGCTGGCCGAGATCTACGGCTTCTGGCGCCGGCACCTCGACGCTGCCCGGCTCGAGCAGGACCCGGTGAAGCTCCGCCAGGTCATCGCGCAGGCCGCCGAGCTGCGCGGCGCGTTCGCCGCGATCTCCGGATGAGCGCGCCGACGGCGCCGGGCACGGCCGCCGCGACCGGCCAGGACCTCGACCGTCCGGCCGACCCCGCCGCCCCGTACGAGCGGCTCGCCGACCTCGGCGAGCACGCCGTCGTCGCCGCGGGCACCGACGACCGCGAGCGGCTGGCGGGCCTGCTGGACGACTGGTCCGCGCTCGCCGCCGCGCTGCCGGACCGGCCGGCCGCCGAGGCCGCCGCCGCGCTCGACCGCGCCGCCGCGGCGCACGCGCAGCTCGGCGCTCTGCTGGACGCCGCCCGGGCGGACACCGGCGACGCCCTGGCCCGCACGGCCGCCGGCCACCGCACCGCCCTTCGGCAAGGAGCTGTACCTCGGGGACTTCCGCTTCGATCTGATCCACCCGCTGCCGGCGGACGACGCCGAGAAGGCCGCTCGCGGCAAGGTC
>NZ_JBFAPC010000144.1:0-14096 GCF_040675535.1 Patulibacter sp. NPDC049589
GCGGCCTCGACCCGCCGGACGACGGGCCGTCGATCGTGCAACGGCCGACCGCCGCGCGGAGGATTCGCACAGAGCGCGAGGACGGCTCGGACCGGGCCTGACGCCACCCGGCCGACGACGGCCGGATTTGCGCCACGGCCCCGCGTCGCCGACACTGGCGGGGATGAAGTTCTGGCCGGAGATCAGAGGAGCCCAGGAGGCGTTCGACGCCGTGGGCGTCCGGCACGGGCTCCGGCTGCGCGCCGGCGGCGTCTACTCCCCCGAGTACTTCGAGGGCGGAGCGGCCGTCCAGGTCGAGGTCGTCACGGACGACCTCGACCTCGTGATGCTCCACGCCGTCCCCGTCGCGCAGGGCGCGGCGTGGATCGCGGCGCTCACGGACGTGCTCGACGTCCCCGAGGGCCTGCTGCCGCCGCCGTCGACGTGGGTCGCGACGACGGCGCTCGTCGTCGCGCACGACCTCGAGCTGCGCGCGCTCCCGACCGCCGGGGTCTGAGCCCGCCGGCGCCTCAGGTCCGCCGGGCGAACGGCAGGACGTCGGGGTCCAGGCCGATCGTGCGCGCGGCGTCGACGAGCAGGCCCGTCCGCCACGCGGCGATCCGCCGGCGCACGTCCTCGGGCCGCTCGACGACCGGCAGGCGCTCGCCGGAGGTCAGCGTGACCGTCGTGTCGGGGCGCGCCTCGACGGTCTGGATCAGGTCGGGGTTGAGGAGGAACGGCTCGGGCTC
Organism: Patulibacter sp. NPDC049589; assembly: GCF_040675535.1. Lineage (NCBI taxonomy): Bacteria > Bacillati > Actinomycetota > Thermoleophilia > Solirubrobacterales > Patulibacteraceae > Patulibacter > Patulibacter sp. NPDC049589. The sequence goes on from NZ_JBFAPC010000144.1 coordinate 729, forward strand.
GCGCCCGAGCCGGTGCAGCTCGATCATCTGGTCGCCGCCGGGATCAGCGCTTCATGTTGACGACGTCCTGGAGCATCTCGTCCGCCGTGCTGATGACGCGCGAGTTGGCCTGGAAGCCGCGCTGGGCGGAGATCATCGTCGTGAACTCCGACGCGAGGTCGACGTTGCTCATCTCCAGAGCGCCGGCCATCACGGTCCCGTTGCCGTCGGCGCCCGGGGTGCCGGTGATCGGCGTGCCGGAGTTCGACGTCGCCGTCCACGCCGAGCCGCCCGAGCGCTGCATGCCGGCCTGGTTGGCGAAGCGGCTGACCGCGAGGTAGCCGGCCGTCTGCCGGGTGCCGTCGTTCGCGCCGCCGGAGTGGTCGACGTAGGAGACCGCGCCGTCGCCGCCGACCGTGATGTCCGACGCGCCGTTCGGGAGCGTCAGGTAGCTCGGCGCACCGGTGGTGTCCGGTCCGCCGGCCGCCGCGGGCGGGAAGCCCAGGACGTAGAGGCCCTCCTGCGTCGTCAGCTGACCGGCGGCGGTCGTGCTGAACGCGCCGGCGCGGGTGTACGACCACGTCGCGGCCGCCGGCGCGGGGCCGGTCGGGTTGCCGCGGGCGACCGTGAACCAGCCCTCGCCCTGGAGCGCGACGTCGAGCGCGTTGCCGGTCATCTGCGTCGAGCTGGCGCCGACGAGGTTGTCGACGGACGCGACCTTGACGCCGAGGCCGACCTGCAGGCCGTTGGTGCCGGCGGTGTCGGCCGTTCCGCCGGACGCGCCGCGCACCTGCTGCGACAGCGAGTCCGAGAACGTCGCGCGCGACGCCTTGTAGCCGACGGTGTTGACGTTCGCCAGGTTGTTGGCGGTGACGTCGAGGAGGGTCTGGTGCGCCTTCAGACCGCTGATGGCGCTGTACATGCCGCGGATCATGGGGTCACTCCGTGGTGGTGGTGTCGGACCCGTCGCCGGCGGCGACGGAGGGTGAGGTGGTGGAGGTCGAGGTGGTGGAGGTCGCGTCGCCCGCGGCGGCCGCGGGGGCGCCGGAGGGCGATCCCGCGGCGCCGTGCACGGCCGCGACGGCGCCGGGCGAGATGCCGCGCACGCCGCCGATCGTCAGCTGGGGCACGCCGCCGTCGAACGCGACGCTGTCGACGACGCCCGTGCGGGTCGTGCCGTCGGCGCCGACGTAGTCGACCGTCCGGCCCGCGAGCGCGAGCGACTGGGAGACCGCCTGGGCGTTCAGCTGCTGGCCCGCGACGGTGCCGAGGTTCGTCAGCTGCTCGAGCGACGTGAACTGCGCCATCTGCGCGAGGAACGCGGTGTCGTCGACCGGGTTCATCGGGTCCTGGCGCCGCAGCTGCGTCGTCATGAGCTTCAGGAAGTCGTCCTTGCCGAGCGTGCTCGACGTCGCCTTCTGAGTGCTGGACACGCCGCCGCCGGTCAGGGGGGACGTGGTCGGGATCGTGGGCATCGGGTCCTCAGGCGAGCACGTCGACCAGCGTGCCGTCGGGCAGCGCCAGCGTGGTGCGTTGGTCGTTCAGGGGCAGGTCGAGGGTCGCGCGGGTCCCGCGGCCGGGGGCGCCGCCGGGCCGCCCGTCGCCATCCGGGCCGGTGCCGGTCCCGGCTCCGGCCGACCGGTCCCCGCGGTCGTCCCGCGGCGCGCCGTCGGCGGTGGCGGCGGAGTGGTCGACGACCTCGAGCCGCAGGACGGTCGCGCCCTGGCTCTCGAGCTGCCGGCGCAGCTGGTCGGCGGACGCCTGGAGCGCGCGGCCGGCCTCGGCGCCCTCGGCGATCAGCCGGACGTCGAGGCCGCGGGCCGTGTGGCGCAGGTGGACGTCGACGCCACCGAGCGCCTCGGGCCGCAGGGTCAGCCGGGCGGACGTGGCGCCGCGGCGGACGAGCAGGTCCAGCGCGACGGCGACGGTCGGGGTGGCGCGGGCGGCGGCGCCGGCGAGGTCGGAGCGGGACGACGGGGCCGGGGCGGGAGCGGGCGACGGGGCGGCGAGCGGGGCGGCGGCGGTGGACGTCGGGGCGGCCGCCGCCGGGAGGGCCACGGTCTCCCGTGCGGCGGGGGCCGCGGCCGGCGGGGTGCCATCGGGGATCCGCCCCGGGGACGCGGCCGTGGCCGCCGGACCCGTGGTCGTCGCGGTCGCGGTCCCGGGGGCCGGCGCAGGGCCGGACGCCGGGGAGCGGTCGTCGGCCGAGGAGTCCGCCGCGGAGCCGCCGGCGCCGTGCTGGTCCGCGGGCCCGGCCGCGCCGCCGCTGGTCCCGTCGCCCGCGGCGGGCGGGCGGGAGAGGCCCTCGCCGGGGAGGGGCAGGCCGGCGGTGCCGGACGCCGAGGCCTGGGCGGCGGTGTGGCCGGCGGCGGCCTGTGCCGTGCCGTTCGCCGTTCCGGCGGTCGCCTCCGGGCCACCGGCGGGTGCCGCGGCCGCGAGGGGCTCGGAGGGCGCGGACGGGGCGCCGCCACCGACGGTGGTGGCCGCAGCGGCGGCCGGTGCCGGGACCGCGCCGGCCGGGCCCGGCGCCGCCGGCGACGCGACGGCCGAGGCCGGGATCGCTGAAGACGGCGGAGCTTCGCCGGCGGGCACGGCCCCGCCCGCCGGGGAGGCCTGCGCCGGGCTCGCGGTCGCGACGCTGGAGACGTCGGGACCCGCGAGCACGACCGAGCCCGTCACGGGGGGCGCGGCGCCCGGTCCGGGGATCGCGGTCGGATCCGGCACGACGGGCGCGGTGCCCGTGTCGCCGGCCGTGCCGTCGCCCGAGGCTGCGGCGCCGGTGGGCGTCGAGGAGCCGGCGGCCCGATCGGGTCCGGTGGCCGGATCGGACCCGGCGGACCCGGCCGCCGTGGCGTCCCGGGCGTCTCCGGCGGGCCCGGGGGACCGCTCGCGCCCCGCACGCGCGAGGGCCGCGCAGTCCCGCGCCGCGCGTTCCGCGGCACCATCGGCACCCGGGCGCGGTGCGAACGGGCCGGGGCTCCGGCCCGCGTCGTGGCCCACGCCCCGGCCCAGGTCGTGGCCCGCGCTCCGGTCCACGTCGCGGCCCACATCGCGGCTCGCGCCCCGATCGATGTCCCTACCGCCGTCCCGTCCCGCGCCGAGCGCGTCGCCCAGCAGCGCGGCGAACCCGCCGCCGCCGGGGTCCTGCGCACCGCGTGCGGCGGGCACCACGGGCGTCGGCGCCCGCACGGCCGCGCTCGGCGTCAGCCGCGTCGGCGTGCTCACGCGGACGCCCCGCCGAGGATGGTCGCGACGTAGTGCTGCGTCTCCCTGTAGGGCGGGACGCCGCCGAAGCGCTCGACCGCGCCCGGGCCCGCGTTGTAGGCGGCGAGCGCCTTCCGGTAGTCGCCGCCGAAGCGGTCCAGCTGCTGGCGCAGGTAGGTCGCGCCGCCCTCCAGCGACTGCGCCGGATCGGTCGGGTCGGTGACGCCGAGCGTCGCGGCGGTCCCCGGCATCAGCTGGCAGAGCCCACGGGCGCCGGCGGAGCTCCCGGCGTTGGGATCGAAGCCCGACTCCTGCCGGACGAGGTTCGTGAAGACCTGCGGATCGATCCCGTGGCGCTCGGCCGCGGCGCGGATCATCGGCGCGTAGACGCCGCCGTCCCCGCCGCCGGTCGGCACGCCCGCGGGCGCCGCCGCGCCCGCGCCGGTCGTGCCCGGTGCGCCGGTGTTTTTGGTTGTGCCGGCGGACCCCGTCGGGCCGGCGGTCCCGCCGGCGCCCGACGTCCCGGAGAGCAGCGCGGCGAACGACGCCGGCACGGACGCCTCGCCCGTCGCCGACCAGGCCGCGCCGCCGGTCGAGGCGACCGCGGGCGACGACGCGGCCGCGATCGGGATCCGCCCGGTCGCCTGCGCCACGAGCGTCTGCAGCTCGGCCATGCGACCCGCGACCTCCGTGATGCTCACGCGCTCCTCCGGCGGTGCAGGCCGAGGGCGATCTCGTCGAGCGCCGACTGCTCGTGACGCACCGCCTCGGCGCGGTGCTCGTCGGCGCGCCGCTCGCGCAGCCGCTCGAGGACCTCGTGGTCGCGCGCGGCGTCGGCGAGCAACACGCGGCGGGCGTCGGACTCGGTGACGCGGCGGTCGACGTCGAGCATCAGCGCCTCGCGGTCCAGCGCCGCGCGGCCGATCCAGGCCTCCTGTGCCCGCAGCTGCGCACCGGTCACGACGCCGGAGGCCCCGCCGCCGAGGCAGGCCCCGAGGCCGCGCACCGCGGCCCGGGTCCGCTCCTCGGCGACGGCCAGCTCGTCCCGCGCGGACGTCTCCTGCCGCAGCGCGACGGCGAGAGCGCTCTGGGCCTCGGTCTCGCGACGCTCGGAGAGCGCCCGGACGGGCTCGAGGCGGAAGCGGAACGCGGAGGACACGCACCCGTGATCGGCCGGCGCGGCCTCCGGTGGAGCCGCCGAGGACGCGTGTACGACGCGGAGCATCAGACGGCCACCGGCTCGGCCCGATCCGCGGACGCCCGCGCCGCCAGCCCGTGCAGCGCGGCGTCGGCGTCCGCCGCCGTCGAGCGCTCGTCCGGCGCCTGGCGCAGGAACGCCTCGATGCCGTCGCGCATCGCGATCGCGGCGTCGGTCCGAGGGTCCGTGCCCGCCTGGTACGCGCCGATGGCGATCAGGTCCTCGCGGTCCTTGTAGTCCGCCATCAGGCCGCGGACCAAACCGGCGGCGGCGCGGTCCTCGGGCGACGTGACCTCGCCGACCAGGCGCGACACGCTCTGCAGGACGTCGATCGCCGGGTAGTGGCCCCGGTGCGCGAGCTCCCGCGAGAGGACGACGTGGCCGTCGAGGATCGAGCGCACGGCGTCGGCGATCGGCTCGTTCATGTCGTCGCCGTCGACGAGCACGGTGTAGAGCCCGGTGATCGAGCCCGACGGCGCCGTGCCGGAGCGCTCGAGCAGCTTCGGCAGCGCCGCGAAGACGCTCGGCGTGTAGCCGCGGGTGGCGGGCGGCTCGCCGATGGCCAGGCCGACCTCGCGCTGGGCCATCGCGAAGCGCGTGACGGAGTCCATCATCAGGACGACCCGCCGGCCCTGGTCGCGGAAGTGCTCGGCGATCGCGGTCGCCGTATAGGCCGCGCGGATCCGGACGAGCGCCGGCTGGTCGGAGGTGGCGCAGACGACGACGGACCGCTCGAGCGCGTCGCCGAGGTCGCGCTCGACGAACTCCCGGACCTCGCGGCCGCGCTCGCCGACGAGCGCGATGACGTTGATGTCGGCGCTCGAGCTCCGGGCGATCATCCCGAGCAGCGACGACTTGCCGACGCCGGAGCCCGCGAAGATCCCGATCCGCTGGCCGACCCCGCAGGGCACGAGGGCATCCATCGCGCGGACGCCGAGGCCGAGGCGCTCCGTGATGCGCGGGCGGGACAGCGGGTCCGGCGGCGGGGCCAGGGTGGAGCGCGGCGTGCCGGTCGGCGGCGCCATCCCGTCCAGCGGCGCGCCGAGCCCGTCGACGACGCGGCCGAGCAGCGACGGTCCGGTCGCCACCCGGAACGGCTGGCCGGTGCCCGAGACGGTGGTGCCCGGGGCGACGCCGGCCAGCTCGCCGAGCGGCATCAGCAGCGTGCGGCCGGAGCGGAAGCCCACGACCTCGGCCTGCAGCGGCTCGCGGCTGCGGCCGGTGTGGATGTGGCAGACCTCCCCCACCTCGGCCTTCAGCCCGGTCGCCTCGACGACCAGCCCGATGACGTCGACGACGAGCCCGTGGCGCGCGCCGAGGTCGGCGCCGCGCAGCGCGGCCAGGCGGCCGCCGAGCCGGTCGGACGCGGGCCCCGCGCCCGGTGGGTCCCCGAGCCCGTCGGGCGCGGGCGACCACATCACGCGGGCACCTCGCGCAGGACCTCGGCGGCGCGCCGGAGCTTCGCGTCCAGGCGCACGTCGAGCTCCCCGTCGGGGGTCCGGAGCAGCGCCCCGCCGCGGGCGACCCGGCGCTCGGCCTGGACCTCGCAGTGCTCGACGCCGCCGAGGCCCGCGGTGATCGCGCCGATCCGCTCGCGGACGAGCTCGACGTCGTCCGGGTTGACGAGCACGGTGATCCGACGGCGTGCGACGAGCCCGCGCAGCGCGCCGGTGATGACGTCCAGGACGCGCTCGGGCCGGTCGCGGACCGCGCCGGCGACGACCTTCTCGGCGACCGCCATCGCGAGCTCCACGGCCTCGCGCTCCAGCGCGACCGCGAGCTGGTCGCCCTGTGTCATCGCCTCCTGCAGCGCCTCGGCCAGGGCACGGGCGGCGGGCTCCAGCTCGGTCCGCGCCTGCTCCATCCCGGCGGCGTGCCCGGCCTCGAAGCCGTCGCGGCGGGCCTCCTCGCGGATCCGCTCCGCCTCGGCGCGCGCGTCGGCCAGCTCGTCCGCGGGCGAGCGCCGGACGGGGCGGCCCGGACGGGCGTCCGCACCCGCGGGCGGGACCTCGAGCGGCTCGAACGCGAATTCGGCGGGTACCGACGTCGTCGCAGCGCCGTCGACGACGCTCACGGCCGAGGCCGCGCCGATGAACGTGGTGTCCCCGGCCGTCGCGAGCGTGTCCGGCGCCTCCGGCAGCACCGCCGTCGCGGGCAGGAACGCGTCCATCAGACCACGTCCGTTCCGTCGCCGCGGCCGATGACGAGCGCGCCGGACTCCTCGAGCCGGCGGACCGCCGCGACGATGCGGCCCTGCGCCTCCTCCACCACGCGCTTGAGCTGCGGCGGCATGAACTCCATCTCCTCGCGGATGTTCTGCGCGCCGCGCTGCGAGAGGTTGGCCAGCATCCGCTCCTGCACCTCGTCGTCGACGCCGCGCAGGGCGAGCGCGAGGTCGCGCTGGTCGACGTCCCGCAGGACCATCTGGATCGAGCGGTCGTCGAGGCCCGCGACGTCCTCGAAGACGAAGAGCAGCCGGCGGACCTCCTCGGCGACGCCGGCGTCGGTCTCCGACAGCGCGTCGAGCACGTTGCGCTCCGTCGGCCGGTCGGTCTGGTTGAGGATGTCCGCGAGCGCCTGCACGCCGCCGGCGGCCGACGGGTCGGCGGCGACGACGTTGGCGAGCTTGCCGCGCACGACGGCCTCGATCCGCTTGACGACCTCGGGGCTCGTCTCCGTCATCCGGGCGACGCGCAGGGCGATGTCGGCCTGCTCCTCGGGCTCCAGCACCGACAGCACCTGCGCGGCGAGCCGCGCGTGCAGGTTGGCGATCACGAGCGCGCGGGTCTGCGGCGACTCGGCGCGCAGGAACGCGACGACCTGCTCCGGCGGCGTGCGCCGCAGGAACTCGAACGGCCGCTTCTCGATCACCGACGCGAGCCGGCCGATGATCTCCTCCGCGCGGTCGGACCCGAGCGAGCGCTCGAGCACCTCGCGGGCGAACTCGACGCCGCCCTCGGCGAACGAGCGCAGCGCCACGGTCATCGCGTCGGCCTCCTCGAACACGCCCTCGACGTGCTCGGCGGGCACCTGCCCGAGCTTCGCCATCTCGAGCGACAGCGACTCGATCTCCTCGTCGCGCAGGTGGCGGAAGACCTCGGCCGCGCGCTCGGCGCCGAGCGACACGAGCAGGATCGCGGCCTTGCGGCGGCCGGCGATCTTCAGCGCCTTGCGGGCGCCGCCGGCGCCGGGCGGCGACCCGATGCCGCCGGTCGGCGGGACGGCGACGGCCTGCGCGTCGACGGTCTCGAAGCCGTCGTCGAACTCCGCGGTGGTGGTCGCGACGGCCATCTCAGGCGCCCGTCCCGGTCACGGCGGCGGGTTTCCGGGGCATCGTCGGGGCGGCGGGTTGCCGGGGCATCGTCGGGGCGGCGGGACCCGGGGTCCTCAGGTCGCGCATCCCTAGTCCTCCGTCATCCAGTGGCGGACCTGGGTCGCGACGGCGCCCGGGTCCTGGTCGGCGAGGTCCTCCATCCGGGTGCGCGACCCGGGGCGCTCGAGCGCGGGCTGCGCGGCGAGGCGGGCCTGCGCGGCGGCGCGCTCGGCCTCGAGGTCGCGCAGGGACCGCGGCGCCTCGATCTCGGTCAGCCAGACCGGGGACGCCAGCGCCTCCTGCTCCCGGCGGCGCAGGTGCCGGCCGATCAGGACGAAGAAGGCGATCAGGCCGAGCCCGAGCGCGCCCCACTTGAGGTTGCCGAGCAGCCCGGGCGGGATCGCGGGGCCGGCGGCGACGGCGGGCGGCTTGGCGAAGGCCATCCGGGACACCGACAGCTGGTCGCCGCGCGTGGTGTCGATGCCGGCCGCGGCGGAGATCGCGCTCTTGATCGCCGGGATCTGCGCGGCCGGCACGGCGTCGGAGACCATCACCGCGACGCTCTGCTTGGTGACGCCGCCGGCGGCGATCGTGCGGCGGGTGACGGTCTTGTCGACGCCGAACTCGCGGTCGCCGGAGTCCTTCTCGTACTTCGACTTGCCGCCGGTGCTCGTGCCCGCCGACGCGTAGCCGGGGACGTTGCCCGCGGCGCCGGCGGTGCCGCCGGTCGCGCCGGACCCGCCGTCCATCTGCTCCTTCTCCGTCGTCTCCTTGAGCGCGACCGAGCGCTTGCCGTACTTCAGCTGCTCCTGCTGCGCCTGGTCGGCGTCGATGTCGGCGTTGACGCGGACGCGGGCCTTGTCCGCGCCGACGGTCTGGGCGAGGACCGACGTGAGGCTCGCCTCCATCGTGCGCTGGTACTTCAGCGCCGCGGTCTGCTTGGCGAGCTGCGCGCCGCCGGCCGCGCCGCCGTCGCCGGCGGGCCACAGCAGCCGGCCGGAGCCGTCGGTGATCGTCACCTTCTGCGGCTTCAGCGCCTTGACGCTGGAGGCCACCAGGCGGGCGATGCCCTGGACGGCGGCGGGGTCCGGGTCGGTGCTCCCCGTCAGCAGGACGGCGGCGGTGGCCTCGGGAGCGTCCTCGTTGAGCAGCGCGTCGTTCTCGTCGGGCAGGACGAGCTGGACGCTCGCGCCGGAGACCCCCTGGATCTGGCCGATGGTGCGGGCCAGCTCGCCCTCGACCGCGCGCTGGTAGGTCACCTGCTGCTGCATCTGCGACGAGCCCATCTTCTGCTTGTCGAAGAGCTCGAAGCCCGGCTGGACCCCGCCCGCGACGCCGCCGCTCTCGGCCAGCGCGATCCGGGCGGGACCGACGTCCTTCTTGACGACCGCCAGCGCGGTGCCGTTGTTTTGCAGCTCGTACGAGACGCCCTTCTCGTCCAGGGCCGCGGTCATCTTGCCGGTGTCGGCGGGGTCCAGGCCCGAGACGATCGTCGTGTAGCCCGGCGTCGAGGCCAGCGAGAACATCAGGTAGCCGACGACCAGGACGGCGAGGAGCGCGCCGCCGACGGCGATCTTCCCCTTCGTCGACAACGTCTGGAGGACCTTCGGGAGCGGCATCGGGGCGTCCCTAGACCTGCGTGTGGAGGATGTCGTTCATGGCCTCGACGCCCTTGGTGCGCAGCGACGAGGCGAGCTGCATCGCGAGCTTCGCCCGCTCGACGCCCATCACGACGGCCTCGGGGCTCGTGGCGGTCCCGGCGGCGAGCTCCTGGGCGCCCTTGGCGGCCTCGGCCTGCGTCGTCTCCAGGCTCTTGACGGCGTTGGAGAGCGTGGCGCCGAAGCCGCCGCCGTCGGCCCCGGTGACGGCGGCGCCGTCGGGTTGCGGGAGCGGCCCGACGCCCGCGATCGAGGCCTGCGGGCCGAGCACGATGCTCGGGTCGATGGGAGCGATCATCGGAGGAGGTCCAGGCTGCGGGTGAACATCTGCTTGGCGGTCTGCATCGCGGTGACGTTCGCCTCGTAGGCGCGGGACGCCGCGATCAGGTCGACCATCTCGGTGACGGAGTCGACGGCCGGCATCGCGACGTAGCCGTCGGCGTTCGCGTCGGGGTGGCCGGGGTCGTAGACCATCCGCGGCGGGGCGTCGTGCTCGACGATCCCGGCGACCTGGACGCCCTCGGACGCCGTGCCGCCGCGCTGCATCGCGCCGCTGAGGGCGTCGCCGAAGCGCGCGCCGACCGGGGCGCTCTCCAGCACCACCGACTTGCGGCGGTACGGGCCGCCCTCGGCGGTGCGGGTGGTCTGCGCGTTGGCGAGGTTCTCCGCCGTCACGTCCATCTGCGCGCGGCTGGCGGTGAGCGCCGACGCCGAGACGTCCATCGCGCCGAAGATGCCGGTCATCAGCCCTGCCCCGTGATCGCGGTGACCATCGTGTCGATGCGTGCGCGGGCGACCGTGACGAGCGCCTGCTGGTCGAGCGCGTTCTTCGCCAGCTCGGCCGACTCGCGGTCCAGGTCGATCCCGTTGCCGTCCGCGGCGACCGCACCGGTCTCGGTGGTCGGCGAGAAGACGGCGGACGCGGGATCACCGGCGGCCATCGCCTCCTGCAACGCCCCGTGGAAGTCCACGTCGCGTCGCCCGTAGCCGGGAGTGTTGACGTTGGCGAGGTTGCCGGCCAGCAGCTGCTGGCGCATGGAGGCGCCCTCGATCGCGCGCTGGAGCGCGCTCTGGGTGGGGTCGATCAGGCTCACGGGCAGGGTCCGTCGGTTCTCGGTCCGTCCATGGACCGTCGGCAGGGAGTCCCGTCCGTGGGACACCCCCGTCATCGGCCGGGTCCCGGGCGACTTGAGAGTGGTTGCGAAACGGATTCCGGCGGTTGCGAAATGCCCCGGATCCGGGCGAGCGGGCGCGCCGGCCGGTAAGCGGTGATCGGCGACAGCAGCGCCGTGTTCCGACGGCACCGGCTCGGCGACCGCGGTGACGCGACGCGGCGCGGACGGCCCGTGGCGCAGCGGTCCCGCGGCGGTAGCGCCCGCGGAGTGCCGGATGGGCCCCCGCGGGCGCGTCACCCGTCACGGTCGCGGCGGACGTTCGGGAGCAGGATGGACCCATCGTTCGTTGACCCACAGGCCGGGACCCGCAGGTCCCTGCCGCCCCCGCCGAGGACACCACCATGCAGCCCACCGCACATCTCCATCAGGTCCTCCCGACCACCCGGGTGGAGACCGCGGAGGAGCGCCTCGCCCACGACGTCGAGGAACTCATCTCCGCGGTCCAGACCACCGACTCGGCCCTCGACGTCCGCCGGGTCGAGGCCCACGTGGCCGTCGACGAGCGCCGCGTCCGCAGCCTGCGCGCCCTGCCGTGCCACCGCTGCGCCGAGGCCGACGTCCGCTGGTCGCTCGCCGCCGCCTACGACGACCTGGCCGACGCCTACCGCGAGCGCGGCCGCCGCGACCGCAGCGCCTGGGCGGCGACCCGCGCGCTCGAGGAGCGGGACGCGCTGGACCTCGCGGCCTGAGCCGGAGCCTGCTCTCTCGTGCCTGACCCGGGAGGCTGCTCTCCGCCAGCCGGGCTCCGGCGCCGACACCGGCCGTGCCCGGACGGCCGCCGGCCCCCGGGTCGGGCCCGCTCGCCGCGGCGACCGGGCCCCGTCGACGCAGGGATCGGTGGCCGGCCCGCCGGCGACGTGGAACCGCCCGGCCCGACCGGCGCAAGCCACCGGCATCCGTCGCGGACCGCATACTGCCCCGATGCCGCGGTACGCGATCGGGCAGCACGTCGAGCTGCTCCCCACGATCCCCTCCCCCGAGGGCGGCACCATCCCGGGCGGCAGCACCGCGATCGTCCGCGAGATCGACACCACGGGCGAGCGCCCGCTCTACCGCGTGGTCTTCCTCGAGGAGGAGCATCCCGTCGGCGAGCTCGTCTGGCTCGGCGAGAACGACGTGATCGAGGCCTGAGGGCACGCCCGCCCGACGCCGTCGTCGACTTCGGACCTGAGAGGGACGCAACTCGATGCGCCAGGCGGGCGGTCCACCCGCCGTCGACCGCCCCATCGACTTCGGTACCGCGGAGGTACGCAACGCGACGCGCCCCGCAAACCGGCCGCCCGCCCCCGACCGCCCATCGACTTCGGTACCTCAAGGGCACGCAACCCGACGCGCCCGTACCCGCCGCCGTCCTACGCGACGCGCCCCGCCCCGCCCCGTCACCCTCGACCCCGGCACCGGCCGGCCCCGGACCCCGCATAAGGGGTCCATTCGCGCCCCGCCCCGCCAGGTAAGGGGTCGAACCCCCCAGGGGGCACCGATCGCCCGATGTGCAGGACGTCCCGAGGGTCCAGGATCGAGTCGTGCCCTCCGAGCACCAAGCCGCTCCGACCGAAGGGACCATCCCGTGCAACCCGGACTCCTCCACCACCACCTCGTCCCCGCCCTCCAGGCCGAACGCGATGCCCGCTCCCGCGAGCGGCGCGCCGTCGCCCGCCGCCCCGCCGGCGACGCCGTCCTCGCCCGCCCGGCCCTCCGGCTCGTCGAGGAGCCCGTCGCCGCGGCGCCGCGGCACCGTCCCGGCGGCGCGCGATACTGGCGGGGTGTCCTCCACGCGCGTCTCCAGCGCCCGGCTGATCGGGCGCACCGCGGAGCTCGCGACGCTCGAGGCGGCGCTCGCTGACGCGCGCGCCGGCCGCCCCTCGCTCGCCTTCGTGGCGGGCGAGAGCGGCGTCGGCAAGACCCGCCTCGTCGGGGCGTTCGCGGCCACCGTGGCCGCGGCGGGCGTCCCCGTCCTGCGCGGCGAGTGCGTCGCGCTCGGCGAGGGAGAGCTGCCCTACGCCCCCATCGCCGGGGCGCTGCGGCCGCTCGCGCGCCGCGGCCACCCGGTCCTCGCCACGCTGCCGGCGGACGTCCGCCGGCCGCTCGCCGCGCTCGTCCCCGGCCTGGACGTGCTCTCCCCCGACGGCCCGCCCGGCGCCGGCGGGCCCTCCGGCGACGGCGACCGCGCCGTCCTCTTCGAAGCGCTGCTCGCCCTGCTCGACGCGCTCGCGCGGGACGACGGGCTCGTCCTCGTGGTCGAGGACGCCCACTGGGCCGACGCGTCGACGCGCGCGTTCCTGTCGTTCCTCGCCCGCGGCGTCGTCGACGAGCGACTGCTCGTCGTCGCCACGTACCGGCCGGACGAGCTGCACCGCCGCCACCCGCTGCGCCCGCTGCTCGCCGAGCTCGAGGGCCGCGCCGGGTCCCGTCGGATCGACCTGCCCCGCCTGACCCGCGACGAGCTCGGGGACCTGCTGGCCGACGTCCTCGGGGCGCCGGCGGACGTCGGCCTGGTCGACCGGCTGTGGACCCGTGGCGAGGGCAACCCGCTGTTCACCGAGGAGCTGCTCGCCGCCGGCCTCGACGGCCGCGGCGGCCTGCCGCCGACGGTCTCCGGGGCGCTGCGCCTGCGGATCGAGCGCCTCTCCCCCGCCGCCCAGGAGGTCGCGCGCGTCGTCGCCATCGGCCGCGCGGTCGACCACGCGGTGCTGGCGACGGCGGTCGGCCTGCCGGAGCGCGAGATCCACGCGGCGCTGCGCGGCGACTCTTCTACTGCCCCAAGGCCAGCCGCAAGGAGCGCGACGCCGGCTGCGACCGGCTCCCCGTCCGCACGCTGGACCTCTTTCCGCAGAGCCACCG
>NZ_JBFAPC010000145.1:0-14059 GCF_040675535.1 Patulibacter sp. NPDC049589
GGGCTTGGGGGGGGGGGGCGGGGGGCCCCCCCCCCCCCCCGCCCCCCCGCCCCCCCCCCCCGCCGACGTGGTCGACGGTGGGTGGTGGGCGGCGGGCCGTGGCCCCGACGTCGTCCCGATCGTCCAGGCGCTTTTGTGGTGCAACCACCGGGGGTAGCGACCGCCCATCGCCGGCACCGGCCGGCGCGAGCCGGGAGGGGCAGGACATGAGCGGGAACGTGCAGACGGGCACCATCGAGACCGACGTCGCCGCGCGCCTGGACCGCCTGCCGTGGTCGCGATGGCACCGGATGGTCGTGATCGGCCTGGGGACCGTCTGGATCCTCGACGGGCTCGAGGTCACCCTGGTCGGCAACGTCGGCGGCCGGATCGCCGAGAAGGGCAGCGGTCTCGACATCAGCGCCGCCGACATCACCGGGCTGGCGGCGTCGCTCTACGTCGCCGGCGCGTGCCTCGGCGCGCTGTTCTTCGGGCGGCTGACCGACAAGTACGGGCGCAAGAACCTCTTCATCATCACGCTGCTCGTCTACCTGGCGGGCACCGCGCTGACGGCGATCTCGATGGACCCGCTGTGGTTCTTCGCCTGCCGCTTCCTCACCGGGTTCGGCATCGGCGGCGAGTACGCCGCGATCAACTCCGCCATCGACGAGCTGATCCCGTCGCGGGTGCGTGGGCGCGTCGACCTGATCATCAACGGCAGCTTCTGGCTCGGCGCCGTCGGCGGGTCGCTGCTGTCGATCGTGATGCTGAACGAGTCGCTGTTCGCCGGCAACGTCGGGTGGCGGCTGTCGTTCGCGCTCGGCGTCGTGCTCGGGCTCGTCGTGCTGCTCGTCCGCCGGCACGTTCCCGAGAGCCCCCGCTGGCTGTTCATCCACGGACGCGAGGACGAGGCCAACGCGATCGTCGACGACATCGAGCGGCAGGTCGAGGCCTCGACCGGCGAGCGGCTCGAGCCGGTCGACGAGACGATCACGATCCGCCAGCGCACCGACATCGGCTTCGGCGAGATCGCCCGCGCGCTGATCAAGCTCTACCCGAAGCGCACGGTCCTCGGCTTCTCGCTGTTCGTCGGCCAGGCGTTCCTCTACAACGCGATCACGTTCGGCTACGCCACGATCCTGATCGAGTTCTTCGACGTGAAGAGCGGCCACACCGGCTACTACTACGCGGCGATCGCGGCCGGCAACTTCCTCGGGCCGCTGCTGCTCGGCGGGCTCTTCGACACCGTCGGCCGGCGGGTCATGATCTCGGGCACCTACATCACGTCGGGCGTCCTGCTGCTCGTCACCGCGGCGCTCTTCCAGGCCGACGCCCTGAGCGCGACGAGCATGACCGCCTGCTGGGCCGTCGTCCTGTTCTTCGCGTCGACCGGGGCGAGCTCCGCCTACCTGACGGTGTCGGAGGTCTTCCCCATGGAGACCCGCGCGATGGCGATCGCGTTCTTCTACGCGATCGGCACCGCGGTGGGCGGGATCACCGGGCCGCAGGTCTTCTCGCGCCTCGTCGAGAGCGGCGAGACGTCCCAGGTCGCCCTCGCGTTCGCGATCGGCGCGGCGCTGATGATCGTCGCCGGCGTCGTCGCCATCTTCTTCGCGGTGAACGCCGAGCGACAGAGCCTCGAGAACATCGCCAAGCCGCTGACGGCGGCGGACGCCGACGAGCACGCGGGAGAGGCGTCCGGCAAGGGGACGGGCGGGAGCGCGCCGCCGTCGGGCGCGGCGCCGGCCGCCGCCTGACGCGGACCACGCGCGGCGTGCCCGCCGGGTGCGGGGGACCCGGCGAGCCGGCGGGCCGCGGGGGCCGGCGAGCGCGGCTGCCGGACGCGGCGCGTCGGGGTGAGCACTGCGAGAACTGGCGAATCACCCCGGTAGTTCACCCCGGTGGCCCTAGTCACGGCCATTCGGCGGAGCTAGATTGCTCCCGCCTTCGTCCCCGGCAGGAAAGCCCCTCATGTCCCGCACCCCAGTGCGCCGCATCGCCGCACCGTCCGTCCCCCGCCCGCGCGCCGTCGCAGCTCTCTCACCGGTCGTCCCCGGGCCCGGCCGGCGCGCGCGCACCGCCGCGCTCTCGGCCGGCGTCGCCGCAGCCGCGCTGCTCGTGATCCCGGCAGCCGCGTCGGCGACCGTCACCACGACCAACGTGACGTCGCCCGCGCCGGAGACCGTCTTCGACTCGTCCGGCCTCGGATCGTTCCTCGGCGGCATCGGATCCGATCCGATCACGGTCACCGGCACGGCCCCCGGGGCGAAGGACGGCGACGAGGTCGTGATCGCCTGCACGTACTCCGCCAACGGCATCGTCGCGTTCGACCCCGTCTCGTACGGCACGGTCGAGGTCCACGGCGAGACGTTCGTCGCGACGGGCATCGCGCCGGCGTACACGTGCCGGCTGCGGGCGTTGCCGGCCGATCTCGCAGAGGCCTACGACCTGCCCGAGTCGACCGACCTCTCGGCGTTCTCCGGTCCGCGGGTGCTCGGCGGCGGCGTGGCGGTGCTCACGGCCGGCGAGGACGACGGGCCGTTCCCGGGCAGTCCGGAGACGGACGGCGCGCAGATCTACGAGGCCGTCCGCGGGCAGAGCCGCGGGCTGGTCCTCAGCACGAGCGTCGCCACCGGCTACTACGGCGGCGGCGGGACGATCTTCGGGTACGGCGGCGGGATCTACGCGTCGGCCCTGATCGAGGACACCTACTGGCGGCTGCTCTTCGGGCCGTCCGCGGTCCTCGGCGGCTTCGGCGGGTTCTTCGCGGATCCGACCAGCGAGGACGTCGCCGACGCCGGCCTGCTCGTCGACGGGCAGCCGGCGATCCCGACCGTCGCGGTGGGCGACAAGCGCTCGAAGGTCGTGTCGAAGCAGACGAACCTCGCCAACGGCGACCTGACGATCGTCGAGACCGCGCCGATCGCCCTGGTCACGACCGACGCCGAGAGCGGCGACCCGACCGGCCTCGCCGACGCCGGCCTCAGCGTCGAGCGCACCTACCGGCAGGACCACGAGGGCCGGCAGATCACGGTCTCCGACGTCTTCCGCTCCGACGACGGCACCGCCCATCGCATCGAGGCCCGCTACGGCGAGAGCGTCTACCAGGACGTCTACGGCGATGACAGCAGCGTCACGAAGGAGCCGGCGAGCTTCCGGATCCCGTGGGCGACGGGCGACGGGTACGTGACCCCGGAGGCCGGCTACACCTTCGGCGCGGGGGCCCCCGGTCCCAACACGATCTTCGTGCACGGGCCCCGCCAGGACTACTCCGAGATCTACACGCGCAAGGGCGCGGGCGCCGCCGCGCGCGCCGACGACGGAGAGCTGCGGCGGGCCGAGGGCGCGTACACGTTCGACGCGCCGCCCACCGACGGCCGCTTCCTCTCGCCCGGCGCGTTCGTCGTGCGGTTCGTGCGGGACATCCCCGCCGGCGGGACGACGAGCATCAAGCACACCTACTCGCAGGACCTGACGCCCGAGGGCCTCGGCGACCTCGTCGACGGCGCCACCGGTGGCACCCCGCCGGCGACGGACCCGGCGCTGCCGGCGACGACGCCGCTGCCGACCCAGCCGGCGCCGGCCCCGCCGCCGCCCGCCAACCTGCCGAAGGCGATCAACCCGATCCCGCTGGTCCAGCGGTCCACGAAGAAGATCCTGTTCACCGCCGCCCAGGGCCGCAGGCTCCGGGACCGCAAGCCGGTCACGATCACGACCAAGGGCCTGCCCGCCGGCCGCTACGGCATCACGATCCGCCGGTGGGTGAAGGACGGTCACACGATCGCCAGCGGCGTGAAGACGATCAAGAAGGACGGGACCCTGAAGGTCACGCTGCGGCTCACGAAGTACGGGCGCCACTACCTCGGGCTGAAGAAGACGCGCAATCGCGCCTCGGTGAAGGTCCGCGTGATCGTCACGTGGACTCCGCCGGGCAAGGCGCGCAAGAAGGTCAAGTCCACCTACTCGACGCAGTTCCGGTAGGCCGCTCCGGCGCATCCGGTCGCCCTGCGGGGCGGCCGGACCGCAGGGCGGGGGCGCCCATCGCTTGCGGACTGGACATCCGTCCGGGATCCTTCGGGATCGCATCGCGAACGAGCGTCCAACGCCGTGAAGAGGACCATGAGCACCTTGGGGACCGCCGACGACACCAACCTGGGCCTGGCCCCGGATCTACCGAAGCGGATCGAGAAGCCCTGGGGCCACGAGATCTGGTTCGCCCACACCGAGCGCTACGCGGGCAAGATCATCCACGTCACCGCCGGCCATCGGCTCTCGCTGCAGTACCACGACCGCAAGGACGAGACGTCGCACCTGATCTCGGGCCGCATGCGGCTGTGGCAGGGCACCGACCGCGACCGGCTCACCGAGACGATCATCGAGGCCGGCGCGACCTGGCGCAACACGCCCGGCACCGTCCACACCGTCGAGGCGATCGAGGACGCGGCGTTCTTCGAGGTCTCGACGCCGGAGCTCGACGACGTCGTCCGGCTCGAGGACCAGTACGGCCGCCAGGGGACCTCGGCGCCGTAGGGCGGGACTCCCGGGCACCGGGTCGGCGGGGTGAACGAACGGCCCCGCGGAACGGGTGCGCGGCGGCATCCGGGCTGTCATCGTGGCCGGATGGCTACGAGCGACCCACGCACCACGGGGCGGACCGGAATCCGCCGCCACCTGACGCCCGCGACGGTGATGAGCGCTCTGGCGCTGTTCGTCGCCCTCGGCGGCACGAGCTACGCGGCGGTCAAGCTCCCCGCCCGCTCGGTCGGCACCAAGCAGCTGCGGTCGTCGGCCGTGACGTCGGCGAAGGTCAAGAACCGCTCGCTGCTCGCGAAGGACTTCAAGCGCGGCCAGCTGCCGAGCGGCGGCGCGCGCGGCGCCACCGGTCCGCGGGGCGCGACCGGCAAGACCGGGGCCACGGGGAAGACCGGGAAGGCGGGCGCCACCGGGAAGACCGGGGCGACCGGGAAGACGGGAGCGGCCGGCGCCACCGGCGCCAAGGGGACGACGGGCGGGCTGTCGGGCACGATCACCCGCACCCGCGAGGTCACCGTGCCGGCCGGCACGTTCGTCACCGGCTGGGCCGCCTGCACGAGCGCCGAGCGGGCGACCGGAGGCGGCGCGGGATTCGTGGCGAGCTCCGCGGTGGGCACCGTCCAGAGCGCCCTCGGCGGCGTCGCCCAGCGCGACGCGGGCGGCGCGGCGATCGGCGCCGGCCCGACCGGCGACGGCGGCGCGAGCACCGACGCGTGGGTGGCGTCCGGGCAGAACACCTCGGGGGCGGCCCAGCGGTTCGTGACGTCGGTGGTCTGCACGCCCAAGGGCTGATGCGCGCGGGCGGGGCCCCGCGCTACCGCCGCATCAGCTCCGCGGCGTCGCGGAGGCGGGCCCGCGCGTCCGCCGCGGCCGACGCCGCCCGCACGGCCCCGGCGGCGGCGTCGTCCCAGCGCTCGCGGACCAGCCGCTCGAGCCGGCCCGCGTCGACCGCGTCGATCGGGATCGCCCAGTCCCCGAGCCCGAGCTGCTCGAGGATCCCCGCGGTCTTCGGCTCGTAGGCGATCCCGACGACCGGGACGCCGACCCCGAGGGCGAGGATGTTGGCGTGCATGCGGGTGCCGACCAGCAGCCGGAGCTCGGCGTAGATCGCCTGCAGGTCGCTCGGGCTCAGGTCGTCCTCGAGGACGAGCGCCCCGGGGCCGAGGAGCCGGCCGAGCTCCCGGCCGATCAGCAGGTCCGAGCCCGTCTGGGGCACGACGACGATCCGGGCACCGTCGCGCTCGGCCACGCCGCCGACCGCCGCGGCCAGCGCCTCGAGGTAGCGGCGCTGCATCGCCGGGCCGTCGCGGTGGCCCGGGTAGTGGTGGGGGCGCACGGAGACGCCGATCAGCGGTCCGTCGGCGGCGAGCGCGCGGACACGGGCGAGGGCCTCGTCGCCGTCCGCCGACAGGGGCTCGGCGTCGAAGCGGAACGCCATGTCCGGCGTCTCGTGGACGAGGCGGGCGGGGACCCCGATCTGGCGCAGGATCTCCGCGCTGCGGGCCTCGCGCAGCAGGATCGCGTCGCAGCGCGACAGGACCTGGCGGGCGATCGACGCGTGGACGCCCGCGTAGGGCCCGAGCGAGCACGGGCCGAGCACGGGGGGCTTGCCGAGCTCCCGGGCCAGGAGCAGGGTGGCGAGGTGGAAGAGCCACCAGTCGTCGGTGACCTTCGGGGCGTTCAGGTACCCGCCCGGGACGGCGACGACGACGTCCGCACGGTCGATCAGCGTCGCGAGCACCTGCAGGTGATGCGGCGCCAGCCGCGCGGCGAGCCGGGGCGAGCGACGGTGCAGTCGCGCCCACGCTCGCAGCAGCACGGCGACGCCGGCGAAGCCCGCCAGTCGGCCGCCGACGAGCAGCAGCCGGGCTGGCCCGAGCCGGTCCGCGATCCGCGCCGTCCACCGGTGCAACGGGCGCCTCGGCCGGGTGGCCATGTCGATCATCGGCAGCCCGAGCCGCTCCTCGTCGTCCTCGGGCTGGAACGAGGTGAACGTCACGTCGGCCGCGCCGTAGGCCTCCGCGAGCCACTGCTCGAACGCCTGGATCAGGGCGACGTCGCCCTTGTTCTTCCAGGTGTAGAAGCCGGGGGCGAGGACCCGGACGGGACGCTCCGGCGTTCCGCTCGCCGGCGGCGTCGGCGCCGAGGCGGTCGTCGGGTCTGCGGGCGGGACGTGACGGGTGGGGGAGGAGATCCCCTTGAGTCTGCGGCACCGCGGCGGCGAGCGCAATCGGCCACCGGATGCGGGGTGGGGCAGGAGGCGGGGGCGAGACGGCCGGGGGGACGATCAGGCACGCGGGCCGTGTGCGCGATCGTCGATCCGTCCAGACTGCTCCCTGCATCGGCAGCGCATGCCGATCACCGCGCCATGACGACGATGATCGCGGTGCTGGCCATCTGGGGCGCGGTCGACTTCCTCATCGTCGCCGGCCTCGTGGTGGTGCGGCCCCGCGGGAGCGTCCCGGCGCCGACCGAGGACGCACTCGGCGGCGGCGCCGAGCCGGTGCGGATCCTCCGCAGCGTCCCGGGGCGGAGCGACCGTGGGCTCATCCCCGGCGGCATCGGCGAAACGTCCGTTCCGGTCACGGATCACTGGCCGTGGCCCACCACGAACCGATAGCCCGACCATGATGCTCGTCGTGCTCGCCCTGGCTCTCTGGCTGGGCTTCAACTTCGCCGTCGTGTTCGCCGACCTGGCGATGGTGCTGCGCGAGGATCGTGCCGCGCGCCGCGCGGCACGCGCGCTTCCAGGCACGGCCCCGACGTCGCTGGTGCAGCGGCTTCACCTGCACCACTGACCGGTTGGCCGGGGAGGATCCGGGCCCGGGCGATCGGGCCGTCCCGGGTCGGGGCGGCGCTGGGCGATCCCGGGGCGGGTCTGGGTCGGACCGAAACCAGCGTTGGTACCTGGCAGGAAGGTTTCCTGGTGGGCGTGCCGCGCGGGGCTGGCGGGCGCCGCGCCGGGTCCGCGGTCGCCAGACTTGGTACCTCGTAGGAAGGTTTCCTGGTGGGCGTGCCGCGCCGGGGACCGCGGGCGATCGGGGCGGGCCGGGGATCGCGGGTCGGCGCCAGGCGTCGCGTCGGCGGGCGAGCCTTGCCCGCGTTCACCCCTCGGCGCGGGGCTTCGTGCGGGCGCGGACTTTGGCGCGGGCTCCTGCTTTCGCCCCCGCTCTGGCTATCGCTTTCGCTTTCGCTCTGGCCTTCGCTTTCGCTTTCGCCTTCGCTCTGGCTTTCGCCTTCGCCTTCGCTTTCGCCTTCGCTTTCGCCTTCGCTTTCGCCTTCGCTTTCGCTTTCGCCCTCGCTCTGGCCTTCGCTTTCGCCTTCGCCGCAGCGGACGCGCTCGTGGTCTTGCGCGCCGGGGCGGACGTGGTCGTGGAGGGCGGGGTGGGCACGTTCGCCTGGCCGGCGGCGGGCACGCCGGCGGCGGTGTGGATCGGGGCCGGAGGAGCGACCGGCGCCGGCCACGCCGGTGCGGGGGCGGTCGGTGCTCCTCCGCCGTCCGGGGCGATTCCGGCCGGGGCGGTCGTGCCGCTTGGTGCGGTCGCGCCTTCCGGGGGCGGGCCGGCCTGTGCGTCGCCGTCGTCGGCCGTCGCGCCGTCGCCGTCGCCCGCGGCGTCCCCGTCCGCGGACGGCGGGTCGGGCTCGTCTGGTGCGCTGGTGGCCGGTGCGCCGTCTCCTCCGGACGGGGTGGTGGCCCGATCGGCGGCGGCCGGGCAGCCCGCCATGGATGCCTCCAGGGCGCCCGCCGCGGCGGCGGACCCGCGGGGGGTGCCTGCGCAGTCGGGGGTCGTCGCCCAGGCCGGGTCGGCGAAGGCACGGGCCGGCGACGCGGGGGTGAGGGCGAGGTCGTAGTCGGTGGGATCCTCGAAGCCCGGGTCCGTCACGCAGCGGTCGCCCGGTCCGGCCGGGGCGGTCGCGCAGTCCGAGACGACGTTGCCGCGGTCCACGGCCGCGGCCGCTCCCTCCTTGAAGGCGAGGCCGGAGAGCACGTTGTTGACCACGACGGCGTCGGTCGGCGTCGACCGGACGGCGCCGCCCGGATCCGTGGCGATCCCACCGCGGATCCACAGGCCGCTCCAGCGGCTGCGGGCGATCGTGTTGTGGACGACCTGCAGGTTCGTCAGGCCCGCCGTCTGCACCGCCACCGCACCGGCGCCCGCGATCACGTTGTTGCGGATCAGGACGTCGTCGACCGGTCCGGTGACGTCCTGCAGGATCATGATCTGGTCGTCGGAGCGCAGGAGGACGTTGTCCTCGATCGTGAGCCCGTCGACCTCGCCCACGACCTGGACGTTGTCGTTGTGGATGTTGGCCGGGCCCGGGACGGGATCGGAGATGTCGGTGATGACGTTGCCGGCGATCCGCACGTCGTGCCAGTTGCCGAACGACATGCCGTCGGCGGTCATCCGGTGGATCCGGTTGCCGAGGATCCGGATGTCGTGCGAGACGACCGCGTTGCCCGTGCCGCCGATCCCGGCCCAGCAATCGTGGATGTCGTTGTCGCGGATGAGGATGCGCGCCGCGTTCGTGCGGACCTTGATGCACGAGACCGCCGCGGTGGAGGAGACGTCGAGGTCCCGCAGCGTGACGTCCTCGGCGCCCTGGGCGGCGCCCCGGGTCGGGTGCGCGCCGACGTCGATCTGGGCGCGGACCGCCAGGTGCTCGAGCGTCAGGTGCCGGGTGCCGTAGAGCTGCGCCCCCTGGAGCACCGCGCTGGTCCGGTCGGGGCCGGCCCCGCGGATCGTCACGTCGGCGGTACGGGCCCGGGCGTCCCGGAGCTGCGGGTAGACGCCGGGGCCGAGCAGCACGACGTCGCCGCCGGACGCGCGCGCCAGGGCGGCCGGGATCGTTCGCAACGGGGCGTCGGGCGATCCCGACGCGGCGTCGTCGCCGTCCGGGGCGACGTTGATGGTGGCCGCGGGTGCGGAGGCGGCGCAGAGGAGGGGGAGGGCGAGCGCGAGCGTCGCGAGACCAGTCCTCACGCGCCGGGGGGAGCCGGAGGGCATACGACGAGCATCGGCCGGGCGCGTCCGATCCGCGTGGGCGACCGGCCACGTTGGACGAACGTCCGGGGGCTTCGCCGGTCGACGGATGGGTCGCCGGCCGGCGGACGGGGCGGTCGTGGCAGCGGGGTCCCGGCCCGGACCGCGCGCCCGGTCCCGCGGCCAGCGGGGTCGGCGGCGCCTCATGCGCCCCGCCCCGCCTGCGGGCGACGCCGCCGCGGGCCCCCGCGCGCACGTCGAGGCTTCCGCGACCACGTCCCCTGTCGCGACGACGTTCCCCGCCGCGACCGGGGCCCCGGCCGCGAAGACCTCCCCTGCCGCGACCAGGTCCCCTGCCGCGACCAGGTCCCCGGCCGCGAAGACCTCCCCTGCCGCGACCACGTCCCCGGCCGCGACCGCGTCCCGCTCGGCCGGCACGTCCACGGGCCTCATGTCGCCGCGACGAGCGCGCCCTCGAAGCCGTCGACGGCGCGCTCCCAGGTGTACGTGCGGATCGCGGTGGCGGCCGAGCTCGCCAGGCGGCGGCGCAGATCGCCCTCGCGGGCGAGCCGCAGGACCGAGGCGGCGAGGGCGTCGACGTCACCCCGCGCGGAGACGAGGGCCGTCTCGTCCGGACGGGCGTAGTCCAGGACGCCCGGGTTGTCGGTGGCGGCCAGCGCGGCACCGCACGACATCGCCTCGGCGGGCGTGAGGGGCCAGCCCTCCTGATCGCTCGGGTGCACGAACGTGGCCAGCTCGTTGTAGAACGCCGCCAGGTCCGGGCCGGCCAGGCGGCCGCGGAAGTCGACCCAGTCGGGCAGCCCGGCGTCCGCGCCGTAGGTGCCGAAGGCGCTGACCCGCAGGCGCGGCTCCTGCTCGCGCGCCGCGGCCAGTGCGGCGAGGCCGACGCCGGTGCCCTTCCACGCGACCGGGTGCAGCATCAGGCCGACGTGCAGCGGGTCGCGGTCGTCGATCGGGCGCTCCAGCGGGAACGCATCGAAGTCCATGCCGTTGGGCACGTACGAGACGGGACCGCGCCCGTCGAGGCGCCCCGCCTGCTCCTGCAGCCAGCGGGCGATCACGATCTTGTGCATCGGCAGGCGCCACGTCGCCTCGACGCGCCCCCGCGGCCCCGACCACGTCTCGAGGTGCTGGATCAGGTACGCGTGGGCGCCCGCGGACGGCGGGGCGGACGCCAGGTACTCGGCGGTCTGCCAGGCCGTGGCGACGACCACGTCGCCGGACGGCAGCTCCCGCGGGGTGCGGCCGGGGACGGCCGTCGTCCGGACGTCCGGGTGCAGGGGGAACCACCCCGGGCGGCCCCCGGCGCGCAACGCGTGCGCGCGGATCCGCCACGGACGGTGGTGCAGCCAGCGGCGCAGGCCGCCGAACTCGAGCCCGGGGACGGGGTGGACGACCGTGACCTCGTGCCCCCGCGCCTGCAGGCGGTTGGCGTACTCGTAGGCGATCCGGACGCCACCGATCGGGTTGCGCGAGAACTTCGGCAGGACGAACGTGATCCGCACGTCAGACCCCGTGGCGCGCGAGCATGAGCTTGGCGGTCCGGGCGAGGATCAGCAGATCGCGCCAGAGCGACCACTCGGTCACGTACATGTAGTCGAGCTTGAGCATGTCCTCCATCGGGACGCGACGGTCGCCGCTGCCCAGCACCTGCCACGGGCCGGTGATCCCCGGCGTGAGGTCCAGGCGGGTGCGATCCAGCCCGCGGATCCGCTCGTCCTCCTCGAGGATCAGGGGCCGCGGACCGACGAGGCTCATGTCGCCGCGCAGGACGTTGAGCAGCTGCGGCAGCTCGTCGAGGTGCGTGCTCCGCAGGAACCCGCCGATGCGCGTGATCCGCGGATCGTCCTTGAGCTTGAACATCCCGTCGCCGGCCTGGTTGCGGGCCAGCAGCTCCGCGCGGCGCTCGTCGGCGTCGACGACCATCGACCGCAGCTTCAGCAGCGCGAAGTACCGGCCGCCGCGCCCGACCCGCGTCTGGCGGAAGAACGCCGGCCCCGGCGAGTCGAGCCGGACGAGCGCGGCGAGGAGGAGCAGGGCGGGGACGAGCAGCACGACGACCGGCAGGGTCAGCGCGACGTCGAAGCAGCGCTTCAGCAGCCGCGACGAACGGGTCGGCCGAAACCGTCGGATGCCGACGAGGACGGTGCCGCCCAGATCGTCCGGCTCGCCGGTGCGGCCGGCCATGAGGCCGGTGGTCGGCAGCAGGCTGACGCGGGCCCCGGACTGCTTGCCGCGCCGGATCGTCTCGTGGACGAGCTCCTGCGACGTGCCGGCGTCGGGCGCGACGATGACGCGGTCGACGTGGCGCCGGCGGACGACGTCGCTGAGCGTGTCCGCGGACCCCGCCGCGGCCTGGATCGGCAGGGACCCGACGACCTCGACGCCGCCGCGACCATCGGTCCGGCGGACGATCTCGTCGGCGCGGTCCTCGCCGCCGACGACGAAGGCGCGCTCGACGCCGCACCAGCGCTCCAGCACGCGGCGGGACAGCCACCGCCCGCCGGTCAGGCCGACCGTCAGGCCCAGCCAGGCGGAGACGAGGTCGGGCGCCGCGCTCTCCCAGGCGGAGAACTGCCGCTCGTAGAGGACGAACACGAGGACGAGCACGGTCGACAGGCCGAAGATCCGCGGCACCTCGTCGAGGGTCGTCTTGTGGATCTTCAGGTCGTCGCGGTCGTAGAGGCCCGCGACCTTCGAGTACGTGACGACGAGGGCGACGAACGCCAGGAGCGCGACGGTGAAGTGCCCGGAGCGCGAGAACTGCAGCGTCGACCCGAGGACGGCGGTCGAGACGACGACGTCCGACGCCGCCAGCACGCGGCGGAAGCGGCGCTCGCGGTCGTGGACCCAGTCGACCGCGTGCGGCTCCTGGATGGCGAGCACGCCGCCCGTCGCGGGCATCGGGATGCCGACCCGCCCGAGGGCGGCCCAGGCGCCGGCACGGCCGCGCGGGACGCCGCGGCGTGACGTCCCGTCGATCGGCTGGACGCCGTCCGTCGTCGGGCCGTCGCCGGTCGCCGTCCCGACGGCGGTCGGCGCCGCGCCGCCGGCGTCCGCGGGCGGGCCGTCGGCCCGCGGCAGATCCGCGCGGGGGGCGCCGCCGCGCTCGACGAGCGTTCCTCGGTCTCCGGCGATGGTCGGTCGTGTGGCGTGGTGTGGCTTCATGCATATCCCTCCCGGGGAGCGGGTCGCACTACACCAGCCAACCGGTCATCACCACAATGGGTGCGGTGCGGGGCGCGGTGCGTGCTTCACGTCACACCCACACCCACGTTGCGGTATGGGGATGTTCGTGCTTGTATCGGGTGGCCCCGGCCGTGGGCCGCAGCATGCCCGACCACACCCGCGGTCCCGTCAACCCACGGATCGTCCCCGCATGAGCGCCCGAACCTCCCCGCCCGCCACGCACCCCCACGGGTTCGACCTGCTGCGCATCCTCGCGGCGTCCCTGGTCGTTCTCAGCCACTCCTGGCTGCTGCCGACGGGCGCCGAGCCCGTGCCGCTCGGGTTCTCCGACTACGGCTTCACCTGGGGCCGCCTCGGGGTCGTGGTCTTCTTCGTCGCCAGCGGCTACCTGATCGCCGGGAGCTGGATCCGCCGGCCCGACGTCCGGGTGTTCCTGGAGAAGCGCGCCCGGCGGATCTGGCCGGCGCTCGCGGTGATGGTGCTCGTCGTGGCCCTGGTCGTCGGCCCGCTGATCAGCACGGCGCCGGGGTACCTGACCAGCGGCGAGACCTGGTCGTTCGTCGCGCGCAACCTCGCGATCTTCCCGTACGACTACCGCCTGCCGGGCGTCTTCGCGGAGAACCCGACCCCCGACGTCAACGGGGTGCTGTGGACGCTCGGGCTCGAGGTCCTCGCGTACCTGCTGCTCCTCGTGGCCGGGCTGCTCGGGATCGTCCGGCGGCCCTGGGCGCTGCTCGCGGTGACCGTCGTCCTGGCGCTCGGCGGCTGGAACTGGTTCCACTCGACCCTCGTGCTCGACGGCCGGCTCCAGGGCATGACCTCGCGAACCGCCCTGCTGGCCTGCTTCTTCGCCGGTGCGACCCTGCGCTCGTTCGACCGTCCCGTGCGCTGGCCATGGGCGGCCGGGGCGGGCGTGGTGCTGCTGGGCGCCGGGGTCCTCGACGTGCCGCTGTCGGTGCTGATCGTCCCCTGCGGCGCGCTGATCGTCGTCTGGGCGGGCACGCGGGCGCTGCCCCGCGCCGCCGCGATCACGCGGCTGGGCGACCCGTCCTACGGCATGTACATCTGGGGGTTCGTGCTCCAGCAGGCCCTGATCGCCGCGGGGATGCGCGACGCGCCCGTGCTCGCCTTCCTCGGCGTCTCGCTCGCGACGACGCTGGCGGCCGGGTACGCCTCCTGGCACCTCGTGGAGCGGCGGGCGATGAGCCCGCGGCGCGCCGACGCGGTGCCGGTCGCGGACGCCGGGGCCGGGACCGCGGGCGCCGTCCCGGCCGCTCCGGGGGCCCGCCCGGCGCCCCGACCGGCGTCCGGATCCGGGGCTCCCGGCCGCGCGGGGGGCCCCCGGGCCCACCCCG
>NZ_JBFAPC010000146.1:0-13897 GCF_040675535.1 Patulibacter sp. NPDC049589
CGCAGCCCGCTGCTGCGGCGCAGTCAAGCCCACGCACTTCGATGCGCAGGCTCACCGGCCACCTTCTACGACGACCGACCCCCATAGGGTCTGAGCGCTCACGCGCGCTGAGCGCTCACGCGACTACCACGGCGGACGGCGCGGAGCACGGCGCGCCGTTCGTCCGTCCACGGGCCTTGTCGTCCGCTCCCGACCCGTCGATACGGTGCACATCGTCCGCAGTCCGCGGGCACGAAAGGGGACCACCAATGCGCAGCACCACGATCGTCGCCGGCATCACCGCTGGCATTCTGGGGACCGCAGGCGTTGCCACCGCGACGGCCGCCACGCAACCGATCGGCATCGTGTTCACGACGGGCACGACGAAGGTCGGCACCCTGCCCGGCGTCGCGACCGCGACGTCCGCCGCCCCGGCGGCGTTCCAGGGCACCATCGACGCCACGTCGTTGCAGGCGACGTTCCCCTCCTCGACGGTGACGCTCCCGGACGGGACGCTGGACAGCGTCGACTTCGGCGTGCCCTATGGCACCGGCAAGCTGGTGCTGAAGACGACGCCGATCGGCTTCACCGGGGCCCCGAACCTCACGCTGTTCTCCCTCGACCTGACCGGCACGTTCGCCTACCAGCTGCAGGCGACCATCGGCACGACGACGTACAGCTGCAACAGCGAGGCGCCGGTCCCGGTCACGCTCAAGGGGACCGCGATCAACCCCGCCACGGGCGCGTACAGCGCGTCGGGCTCGCAGACGAACCTGCTGCTGCGCGCCGCGACGCCGACGAACGTCGCCGAGGGGCTCTTCTGCACCGCGCTCGCCCTGAAGGTCCCGCCGACGGCGCAGATCACCTCCACGTTCACGGGCTTCCTCGCGATCCCGGGCCTCATCCCGGTCCCGTCCGCCGCCCCGGCGGCGACCACGCCGCCGGTGTCCTCCCCGACCACGTCGGCGCCGACGACGACCCCGACGACGACCAAGAAGGGGCGCCTGAGCGTGACCGTCTCCAAGCCGGCGTCCGTCAAGCGCGGCCGCAGCACGGTCACGAAGGTCGTCGTCCGCAACACCGGGGCCGGCACCGCCCGATCGGTCACCGTCAAGCTCTCCGCCGCGGGCAAGGGCGTCACGCCGCGGTCGACGTCGAAGACGTACACCACCATCGGCGCGGGCAAGTCGCGGACCTTCAGCGTCCGGCTCCGCACCAAGGCGACGTCGCCGAAGAGCTCGGCCCTCAAGGTGACGGCCAAGGGCACCGGCGGTCTCTCGGCCTCGAAGTCGGCGTCGCTGAAGCTGCGCTGAGGCCCGCGGGCCGAACGGCGCACCGGGCGCGACGGGCTCCCAGCCGAGCTGCAGGACGCCGACGCCGAAGTCCTGGACCTCCACCCGGGCGTCGACGACCCGCCAGCGGCCATCGTCCGCGTCGGTGGCGCACCGGGTCAGCAGCCACCCGGGATCGACCGTGGCCGTCGAGCGCGCCACCGCGTCGCTCCCGTGGGTCGCGTCCTCGATCGGGGAGAAGCGACCCGTGGCCTCGGGGCGCCGCAGGGCGGTCTGGACGAAGGGCACCTCGTGGACGGCGTCCCCGGTCGGCAGCGGGGCCCCCGGCGCGAACCGGGCGCCCGTCCGGACGCGGAGGCCGGCCTCGATCCGGGAGACGTCGGCCGACCCGTTCGGCCTGCCGCGCACACACGGACCCCAGGCGGTCTGTCAGTCTGCATGTTCGCCGCGCTGCGTCGCGGCTCGTGATCGGAGGAATGCGGCCCAGGCCCGCTCCTCCCGTCGTACCCAATGGTTTCGACCTCCGTGGGACAGGGCATCACCCGGAGCGCCAGACGCGCTCCGAAAATGCCGGATCTTCGTGGACGAGACCGCTCTTCCCCGAAGGACCACATGAGCGCATCCGCTCCCGACGGCTCGGCCGTCATCGACGCACCCACGACCGACGTCGTGGTCGACCCCACGACGCCGTCCGTCGACGCCCAGAGCGTCGCCGGCGAGACGACCGCGACCGCGGAGGCCACCCCGGCCGTCGACGCCGCGCCCGTCCCGGAGGCCCCGACCGTCTCCGAGCCGACCCCCGAGTCCGCCGCGGCCGACGCCGTGACGCCGCTCACCACGGGCTCCAAGCCCGATCCGCGCAACCGCGACCGACCGAAGCAGGAGCAGCCCGTGTCCGACGAGAACGTCACCTTCGCCGACCTCGAGCTCCGCCCCGAGCTCCTGAAGGCCCTCACCGCCCTGGGCTACGAGGAGCCGACCCCGATCCAGCGCGAGACCATCGGTCCGCTGATCGCGGGCAAGGACGTCCTCGGCCAGGCCGCGACCGGCACCGGCAAGACGGCGGCGTTCGCGCTGCCGATGCTCCAGCGCCTCGGCACGTCGAGCGCCGCGAAGGCCCCCCGCGGCCTCGTGCTCGTCCCGACCCGCGAGCTCGCCACCCAGGTCTCCGAGGCCATGTGGTCCTACGGCAAGGGCCTCGGCATCCGCACGCTGGCGGTCTTCGGCGGCGAGCCGATCGTCAAGCAGCTCAAGGCGCTGCACCGCGGCATCGACGTCGTCGTCGCCACGCCGGGTCGCGCGAAGGACCTCATCGACCGCGGCGCCCTGCAGCTCGGCTCGATCGAGATGGTCGTCCTCGACGAGGCCGACGAGATGCTCGACATGGGCTTCCAGGACGACATCGAGATCATCCTCGGCTCGACGCCCCGCGAGCGCCAGACGGTGCTGTTCTCCGCCACGATGCCGTCCCGCATCGACAAGCTCGCGCGCAAGCACCAGCCGTCCGCCGTCCGGATCCAGGTCGCCCGCGAGGTCACGCCCGAGGGCGAGGCCCCGCTGGTCCGCCAGTCCGCCTACGTCGTCGCGCGCCACCACAAGGCCACCGCGCTCTGCCGCGTGCTCGACCAGGAGCAGCCGAAGGCCGCGATCGTCTTCTGCCGCACGCGCGCCGAGGTCGACGAGGTCGCCCAGACGCTCAACGGTCGCGGCTACACCGCCGAGGCGCTGCACGGCGGCATGGACCAGACCCAGCGCTCGCGCACGATCGACCGCCTGAAGAACGGCTCGACGCAGCTGATCGTCGCCACCGACGTCGCGGCCCGTGGCCTCGACATCGACAACCTCACGCACGTCGTCAACTACGACGTCCCGTCCGCGCCCGAGGCCTACGTCCACCGCATCGGCCGCGTCGGCCGCGCGGGCCGCGAGGGCGTCGCGATCACGTTCGCGCAGCCGCGCGAGCACCGCAACCTGAAGAACATCGAGCGCCTGACGCGCCAGCAGATCGCGATCGAGCGCGTCCCGACGGTCGCCGACCTGCGCACGCGCCAGCTCGCCGAGATGACCACGACGCTGCGCGAGAGCCTGGCCTCCCCCGGCGACCTCGCCGAGCTGCGGGGCGTCGTCGAGGCGCTGGCCGGCGAGTTCGACGTCGTCGACGTCGCCGCCGCCGCGCTGAGGCTGGCGCAGGCCGCGACCGGCGCCGCGGTCGACGAGGAGGACATCCCCGAGGTCGCCGCCGGCAAGTCCAAGGAGCACCGGGGCGCCGGCTTCCGCGAGGGCGGCTCGCGCCGCGACGCCCGCGGCGAGGGCGCCGGTGGCAACCGCCGCGAGCGCCGCGGTGCCGGGGTCGGCACGACCCGCATCTTCGTCGGCGCCGGCCGCGAGGCGCGCATGCGCCCGCAGGACCTCGTCGGCGCGATCGCCGGCGAGTCGCAGCTCTCGGGCCGCGACATCGGCGCGATCCAGATCAACGAGCGGTTCTCGCTCGTCGAGGTCCCCGACGCCGCCGCCGACGGCGTGATCGAGGCCCTCCGCGGCACGACGATCAAGGGCCGCAAGCCCAAGATCCGCCGCGAGGTCTGAGGGAGGACCCGACCCGGCCTGCGGACACCGTTCGCGCGGGCCGGTTGCGGGGTACAAGGATCGCGTGAGACCCGGAGTCCCGACCGTCACCGTCGATCCCCGGCGCCCCCGCGCATCAACGGCGAACGATCGCGTACCCCGTAGCGCGGCAGTCCCCCGGGATCGGTAAGGATCCCGGGGGTGTGTGCATCGACCGTCCCCCCGAAGGCGTCCTCCGGGGGGCCACGCTGATGCGGCGCATCGTCCGCGACAGCTGGGCCTGGCGCGGTGGGTTCGCGCCGGACGAGCTGCGGTACGAGCCGGTCCTCGCCGACGCGTCGTCCGGCCCGATCGACCCGTCGGCCGTCGGGCACTGGCCGGTCCTGACCTCGCAGCTGGAGGCCGCCTGGAGCCTGCCCGACGCCGAGCGGCTCGGCATCCGCACGCTGACCGGGCCGGCCGCCGCCCACCTGGCGCTCACCGCCCGTACGGGCGGGGTCCACGCCTGGCTGCCGCGCGACCTCCCCGAGCTCGTCCCGGTCTTCGAGGAGATCCGCGCCGGCGACGACTCGATCCCCGCGTGGGAGGAGGCGCTCGCGCTGCTGGAGACCGGTGGGGTGATCGAGCGCTCGGCCACCCGCGTCGCGCTGCTGCGCCCGCCGGTCCCGACCGTCCAGCGGATGATCCTGATGCGCGACATGCTCGACGACCACGAGCACCGCGAGCCCGACGACCCGGTCGCCAACCGGCTGCTGCGGGCGGTCTGGAAGCAGACCTACGCCGGGATCGGCGTCGGGCGCTTCCGGCAGCTGTCCGCGACCGGCCGGCTTCGCGTGACCGTCGACGTCGAGCGGGGCGACGTCGAGCGCGACCCGTTCTTCGAGGTCGGGCAGGCGTCGCTGCCGGAGTTCCGCAACGAGCCCGGGGCCGTGCTCGACCACGCGTTCCCGGAGCGCTCCTGGGTGCCGCTCGGCCAGATCGTCACCGGACCGCCCGGCGAGCCCGGGCACGCGCTCTGGGCGTCCGCCCCCGAGGTCCTTGCGGTCCTGCTCGGCGGCGGCCGGGGGGCCAACGCCGTCCGCCGCGCGGTCCGCGGGACCGTCGTCTGGCTGCTGCTCGCCGCGCGCACCGAGGGGCGGACCGGCCCGGTCGAGATGCCCACCGCGTCGCTGTCGCGGTCGCTGGCCGAGGTCCTGGGCCTCAAGGCGGACGCCGACCACCGCAAGCTCTCCCGGATGCTGCTCGCCGACCTCGAGCGCGCCGGCCTGGCCGATGCCGACCCGGGGCCGCCGCAGCGGATCGTCCTGCGCCCGGTGCCGGCCCCGGCGGCCGCGACGGTCCGCCACGCCCTGGCGCAGTGGATGAGCTGGCGCGTGGCGTCGACGGACGAGGAGCCGCTCGAGGGCCTGCTGCGGCTCTCCAGCGACCACCGCGAGCACTTCGTCCGTGGTCCCTGGGCGCGGGCGCTGGAGGACCGCCGCGTGAGCGTGGAGATCGTCCCGCCCGCCCTCGCCGCGAGCTGAACGGCGGGGGCGGCCGCGGCGCTCCCGGCCGGCCGCCGGCGCGGGGCCCCGCGCTCAGCCGTGGCGGTCGATCCGGTGCCGGTGGCGCTGCTCGTCCCGCACCGCCCGGCGCTCCTCGCGCTCCGCCCGCCGCTCCCGGCGCGAGCGCTTCGGGCCGCGTTCGACGTTGGACCCGCCCATCACGGACACGAGGTGCAGGTGCAGCGTCGGGCCGCCGGGGTCGGGCGTCTCGTGGCCGATCCGGACCTCGTTGCCGCCCATGATCGCGAGGTTGGAGACCGACACGTTCATGTGCTCGGGGACGCGGATGTCGCTGCCACCCATCACGCAGACGACGCGCAGGTGCACGTCCTGCCCGTCGAACTCGACGTGGGTGAGGTCGAGGTCCGCGCCACCCATCACGGAGATCGACGTGCAGCGCCGCGCGATCCGCCACGTGCCGGCGCGGTCGACGCCGCCCATCACCGCGACGAGCCAGCGGGTGCCGGCGTCCCCGCCGCGGACGACGACGCGGCCGGTCCCGGCGGCGGGCGCCGGCGCGTGGGAAGGCGTCGCGACGAGGTCCGTCGTCAGGCCCTCCAGGTCGTCGCGCGTGACCGCCGCGTAGGCCGCGTCCAGGCGCTCGTCGAGCTCGTGGACCGACAGCCGCCCGTCGCCGCCGGCCTCCCGCAGGACGTCGGCCGTCCGCTCGCGGTCCGCGTCCGACGCCCGCAGGGCGGGCGGCGCCGGCGGGCCGGTGCGGGCCGGCAGCTCGGACCCGCCCCCGGAGGGCGCGGGGGAGGGGTCGGGCTCGGCCATGACCTGACGGTAGCGACGTCCGGGACCCACGTCGACGCGCGGCGCGGGTGTTGGCGCGGCCGCCGCCCGATTCGACGCCGGGAAAGAAATCGTCCACGTGCTGTACATGTCCGCTATGTTCTGTCCAGGCGCTTGACATTTAGCGCGTTGCTGTACAGACGAGGAGGAGCACGATGGGCACCGCAGCCATCCCCGGACCCCGGGGCGCCGGCGGCCACGAGGTCGACGATCACGACCACGGGCACAGCCACCACCACGACACCCCCGAGGTCACGCCGGCGAGCTGGACCGACGGCAAGCGCTACGCCTGGCTGCTCGGGCTCATCGTCCCGATCTCCCCGTTCATCGCCTGGGGCCTCGTCGAGGCCACGGGCCTCGGCGTCCTCTGGTGGCTCGGCCCGGTCCTGATCTTCGCCGTGATGCCGGTCTTCGACACGCTCATCGGCACCGACGCCGAGAACCCGCCGGACCGCATCCTCGCCTGGCTCGAGCAGGACCGCTACTACCGCTGGGTCACCTACGCCTACGTCCCGCTGCAGTACGCGTCGCTGCTCCTGGCCTGCATCCTCTGGGCGTCCGGCGACCTGGGGGTCGTCGAGGCGATCGGCCTGGCGGCGACCGTCGGCTGCGTCTCCGGCTTCGCGATCAACGCCGCCCACGAGCTCGGCCACAAGCGCGACACCGCCGAGAAGTGGCTGTCGAAGATCGCCCTGGCCCAGACCGGCTACGGCCACTTCTTCGTCGAGCACAACCGCGGGCACCACGTGCGCGTCGCCACGCCCGAAGACCCCGCCAGCTCGCGCCTCGGACAGAGCTTCTGGGTCTTCCTGCCGCGTACCGTCTACGGCAGCGCCACCTCCTCGTGGCACCTGGAGCGCGAGCGCTTCCGCCGCCTGGGGACCAGCCCGTGGACGGTCAAGAACGACCTGCTGAACGCCTGGGGCATGACCGTCGTGGGCTTCGTCGTCCTCGTCGCGATCTTCGGCCTCGACGTCGCGCCCTACCTGCTGCTGCAGGGCGTCATCGGCTTCTCGCTGCTGGAGATCGTCAACTACCTCGAGCACTACGGCCTGGTCCGCCAGAAGAAGGACGACGGGCGCTACGAGCGCACGCGCCCCGAGCACTCGTGGAACTCCAACAACGTGGCGTCGAACGTCTTCCTGTTCCACCTGCAGCGCCACTCGGACCACCACGCGCACCCGACCCGCCGGTACCAGGCGCTGCGCCACTTCGAGGAGGCGCCGCAACTGCCCTCCGGCTACGCCACGATGATCCTGCTGGCCCTGTTCCCGCCGATCTGGCGCCGCGTCATGGACCCGCGCGTGCTCGCGCACTACGGCGGCGACGTCACCCGGGCCCACATCCACCCGCGCCGTCGCGACCAGGTGCTGAAGGCCTACGGTCCCGGTACCAAGCCCGCGATCGAGGGCGCCCGCGTCTTCGCCGCCCGCGAGGCCGCCGACCGCCTCGCGGCCGAGCAGGCCGCGGCCGAGGCGGCCGCCGCCGCCCGCGCGCAGGTCGTCGTCGCGGACGCCTACCGCTGCCCGATCTGCTCCTACGAGTACGTCGTCGCCGCAGGCGTCCCGCGCGAGGGCATCGCGCCCGGCACCCCGTGGAGCGCGGTCCCGGACGACTTCACCTGCCCGGACTGCGGCGTGCGCGACAAGGCGGACTTCGCGCCCGTCACCGACGGCTCCACGACCGTCGAGCACGCGCCGGTGGCCCACGGTGGCTAGCGTCCTGGGCTCCGTGCCCCGTCGGATCGTCCCCACCACCGCACCCGCCCAGGACCGCCCGGGGACCCCGGCCCGCCCGGAGGGTCCGGCGGGCGACCCGACGACGTTCGCCGACGCGTCCCGCTCGCTGCTGCGGCGGACGCTGCTGGAGGCCGCCCGCGACCTCGCCGCCGACCGTCCGTGGAAGTCCGTGACGATGGCCGCGATCGCCACGCGCGCCGGCGTCTCGCGCCAGACGGTCTACAACGAGTTCGGGTCCCGGCCGCTGCTGACCGAGGCGCTCGTCATGCACGAGCTCGAGGAGTTCCTCGGGGCGATCGAGAGCGCGATCCGCAGCCGCCCCGACGATCCCGCGGCCGCGCTGACCGCCGCGATGGAGGTCTTCCTCCAGGCGGCGTCCGAGGACGCGCTCGTCGCCGCCGTCGTCCGCGAGGACGGCCGCGACGACCTGCTGCCGCTCGTCACGTCCGAGGGGCGCCCGCTGCTCGAGTACGGCGCCGGGCGGCTCGCGGCGATGATGCGCGAGACGTGGCCGGTGCTGCCGGAGGCCGAGGCGGCCTTCCTCGGCGGCACGATCATGCGCCTGGGCCTCAGCTACGTCGTGATGCCCGTCGGTGACGACGACCGCACCGCCACGGCCCGCGGCGTCGCCGACCTCGTCCGGCCGTACGTCGAGTCCCTGCTCGCCCGGCAGGGGGCCTGACGTGTCGCTCCCGCGCCGCTCGGTCGTCCGCACCTCCGACGGGGTCGCCCTCGCCGTCCGCGAGCACGGCGACCCGGCCGACCCCACGGTCGTCCTCGTCCACGGCTACCCGGACACCCAGGAGCTCTGGTCCGGCGTGGTCGCCGCGCTGGAGGACGACCACCACGTGGTCACCTACGACGTCCGCGGGGCGGGGGAGAGCACCGCTCCCGGCGGCCTGGGCGGCTACGCGCTGACGCGGCTCTCCGACGACCTGCTCGCCGTGATCGAGGCGACCGTCCCGGGCGACCGGGCCGTGCACCTCGTCGGCCACGACTGGGGCGCGATCCAGAGCTGGGAGTCCGCCGCCCGCGGGCGCGTCGCCCGGCGCCTGTCGTCGTTCACCGCGATCGCCGGCCCGAGCCTCGACCTCTCCGCGCACCAGGCTCGCGCGGCCGGACCGCGCGACGGGCTGCGGCAGCTCGCGAAGTCCTGGTACATCCTCGCCTTCCACCTGCCCGTGCTCGCGCCCCTGGCCTGGCGGTCGGGCGTCGGCCGGCGCTGGCCGCAGGTCTTCGCGCGGACCGAGGGCGGGCCGCCGCCGGCCGGGCACCCGGCCCCGACGATCACGCAGGACGGCGTCAACGGCATCGGGCTCTACCGCCGCAACATGTTCGAGCGGCTCCTGCGCCCGCGCTACGCCCGCGTGGACGTCCCGCTCGTGCAGGTCGGCGTGACGCTGCGCGACGCGTTCATCGACCCGGCGATCTACGACGACCTGCCCGGGCGGATGCCCGAGCTGTGGGTCCGCCGCGCCGACGCCACCCACTGGATCCCGGTCCTGCTCCCGCAGCTCGTGGCCGGCTGGGTGCGCGACGCGGTGCGGGCGCGCGAGGACGGCGCCGCGCCGCCGGCGGACGCCGAGGTCCACCGCGCGGACGGCCCCGTTGCCGTCCCCGCGTCGGGGGCCGGCGCCCCGGCCTGAGCACGAGCCGCTCCGGCGCGGCCCGCGTCCTCGCGGGTCTCCCGGCAGCGGTCCCCGGTCGTCGTCGGGGCCCGCGAGGCCCGACGACGGCCGACGGCGTACGCTCCCTACCGTCGGTAGCGGGCCGCGGGTAGCATGCCCTCGGCTCGGACCGGTGGAGGTTCGCACCCGCGGATGAGGACGACGATGCAGCCCCTGGACCCAACGGCCGGCGACCCCCGACAGACCGCCCCGCGGCGCGCGCCGTCGGAGGCCCGGGCGTGAGCCTCCTGCCGCGGGCCGTGACCCGCCACACCCACCGCATCGGCGCTGTTGCGCAGAACGCGATGGAGGTCCTCCTGATGGGCGGGCTGGAGACCGGCGACGAGCCCGCGCCCTACGAGGTCGTCACCCGGCAGCGCATCTACCGGCTGCGGCGCTACTTCCCCGACGAGCACCCGGCGGACGCCGACCGTCCCACGGTGCTGCTCGTCCCGCCGATGATGCTGGCGACCGAGATCTACGACGTCTCGCCGACCTCCAGCGCCGTCACCGAGCTGCAGCGCCAGGGACTGGCGCCGTGGGTCGTGGACTTCGGAGCGCCGGAGCGCGAGGAGGGCGGCTTGGAGCGCACGCTCACCGACCACGTGATCGCGGTGTCGGACGCCATCGACCGCGTCCGCGAGATCACCGGTCGCGACGTGCACCTCGCCGGCTACAGCCAGGGCGGGATGTTCTGCTACCAGGCGGCGGCGCTGCGCCGGAGCGAGGGGCTGGCGAGCATCGTCACGTTCGGCAGCCCGGTCGACTTCACGACCCTGCCCTTCGGGATCCCGGAGCGACTCGTCGGCAACCTGGCCAACGTCCTCGCCGACCACGTCTTCGCGGACCGCGCGCTGCCGGGCTGGCTGACGTCGGCGGCGTTCCGGATGCTCGACCCGGTCAAGACGTTCCAGCAGCGGATCGACTTCCTCCGCCGCCTGGGCGATCGCGACGCGCTGCTGCCCCGCGAGGGCCAGCGGCGGTTCCTCGGCGGCGAGGGCTTCGTCGCCTGGTCGGGGCCCGCGATCGCCGAGCTGCTGCGGCAGATCGTCGCGCAGAACCGGATGATCTCCGGCGGCTTCGTGATCGAGGGTCGGCTCGTCACGCTCGCGGACCTCACCTGCCCGATCCTCGCCTTCCACGGCGCCTTCGACACGATCGGCGTCCCCGAGTCCGTCCGGGGGATCCAGCGCGCGACCCCGCGCACGCAGGCCCACGAGATCACGGTCCCGACGGGGCACTTCGGGATGGTCGTCGGCTCGGCCGCGGCGACGATCACGTGGCCGGCCGTCGGGCAGTGGGCCCGCTGGGTCGAGGCCGGCGACGAGGCGGTTGCGCCCCCGCCCGACGACATGGAGCTGATCGTCGACGACGGCCCGCGCGAGCTCACGGCCGGTCCCACCATCGGGGCGAGCGTCGAGCTGGCCGCGAGCACCGGCGTCGGCGTCGCCCGCTCGGTGGTCCGCAGCGCCCGGCGCTCCGGCCGCAACATGGTCGGCCTGGCCCACGAAGCGGCCGCCCAGCTGCCGCGCATCTTCCGCCTGGAGCAGATCCAGCCGAACACGCGGATGTCGCTCGGCCTGCTGCTCGACGAGCAGGCGCGGCGCGCTCCGGACGGCGTCCTCTTCCTCTTCGAGGACCGCGCGATCACGCACGCCGCGGCCAAGCACCGCATCGACTCGATCGTGCGCGGGCTCGTCAGCCTCGGCGTCCGCCAGGGCCAGCACATCGGCGTCGTCATGCAGACCCGGCCGTCCGGGCTGGCGGCCGTCGCGGCGCTGAGCCGGCTGGGGGCCGTCGCGGTCCTGATGCGCCCGGACGGCGACCTCGCCCGCGAGGCCGAGCTCGGCCAGGTCGAGTCCGTGATCGCGGACCCCGAGCTCGCCACGGGGGCCGCCGCCGTCCTCGGCGTCGACGTGTTCGTCCTCGGCGGCGGCGCGGACCCGCGCGACCTCGGCCCCGGCGTCACCGACATGGAGCGGATCGACCCGGACGAGGTCCACGTCCCGGCCTGGTACGCGCCGAACGCCGGGCGCGCCGTCGACCACGCGTTCGTGGTCTTCTCCGGCGAGGGACCGAGCACCCGCGCCAAGCGGATCACCAACCACCGCTGGGCGCTGTCGGCGTTCGGCACCGCGACGGCTGCGTCGTTGTCGCC
The DNA here is from genome assembly GCF_040675535.1 of Patulibacter sp. NPDC049589. Classification (NCBI taxonomy): domain Bacteria; kingdom Bacillati; phylum Actinomycetota; class Thermoleophilia; order Solirubrobacterales; family Patulibacteraceae; genus Patulibacter; species Patulibacter sp. NPDC049589. The sequence goes on from NZ_JBFAPC010000146.1 coordinate 11,740, forward strand.
GGCGGACACGGTCTACGCGGTCACGCCGCTGCACCACCCCTCCGGCCTCCTGACGTCCGTCGGCGGCGCGGTCGCGTCCGGCGCGCGCATCGCCCTGGCGCGGGACTTCGACACCGCGACGTTCTGGGACGAGGTCCGGCGCTACGGCGTCACCGTCGTCTCCTACACCTGGACGCTGCTGCGCGACCTGACCGAGGCCCCGCCCCACCCGGCCGAGACGAACAGCCCCGTCCGGCTGTTCATCGGCTCCGGGATGCCGCGCGGGCTGTGGCTGCGCGTGCTGGAGCGCTTCGGCGGCTCCGTCACGTCGTCCGCGGCGCGTGCCCGCGTGCTCGAGTTCTACGCGTCGACCGAGGGCGACGCGGTGCTCGCCAACGTCGCCTCGCGCCCCGGGTCCAAGGGCCGGCGGCTGCCCGGCAGCGCCGAGATCCGCCTGGCCCGCTGGGACGCCGAGGCCGGCACCCTGCTCGAGGGCGGGGACGGGTTCGTGCTGCCGGCCGAGCAGGGCGAGGTCGGGATGCTGCTGGCCCGGGTGCGGACGTCCGTCGAGGTCGCGCCCGGCGCGCCGCTGCGCGGCGTCTTCGCCCGCGGTGACGCGTGGCACGTCACCGGCGACCTCTTCCGTGAGGACGAGCGCGGTGACCTCTGGCTCGTCGACCACGCGCAGGCGGCCATCCACACCGCGCGCGGCATCGTCTACGCCTTCCCGATCCACGACGCGCTCGGCGGCCTGCCGGCGGTCGACCTCTCCGTCGTCTACCCGCTGGACGGCCCGGACGGCGCGCTCGCCGTCGCCGCGGTGACGGTCCGGGACGGGCACGAGCTGCGCCCCGGCGACCTGACCGCGGCGCTGGCGACCGTCGAGGGCGGCTGCCGGCCGGACCTCGTCCACGTCGTCGACGAGATCCCGGTGACCACCTGGTACCGCCCCATGACGCGGCAGCTGCGCGAGGCCGGGGTGCCGAAGGTCCGCCGACCCGCGCGGACTTGGGCGCTGGACCGCACGACCGACGCGTACGTGCCGCTGACGGCGGCGGCGCGGAAGCGGCTCGTCGTGTCGTCCGCGGACTGACGCCCAGCGCGTCCATCGGGGAACCAAGCGCCGAGGACCGGCCGCGATCACCGAGATCCTCTCGAGTGACGCGATCGGCGTTCCGGCGGCAGACGCAGGTGGCGACAGGTGTTGTGAAAACAGCAACTGCTGATGGCCACATCGGTTCACATGTTGCTTACCTTGCATTAATGGTTGCGCCGTACGTTGGCTCGCGTCCCCTGGTTCGCCGCCCTGGCGACCACCGAGAACGGAGTCGCGCCGTGCCGAACGCCCACCTCCTCTCCACCGCCAGTCCCGAGGCCGCCGCCCTCCTCGGCTGGGCCCGCGGCACCGCTGCGCCGGGCACGGCGGGCCCCGTCGCCTTCGCCGTCGTCGCGCGGCGCGCCGACGTCGGCCGTGCCCGCGACCTGCTCGGCCCGGAGTCGATCACGTTCTGCGGCGAGGCCGGCGACGAGGGCGACGCGCTGCAGCTCGAGGGCGACCCCGGCCGCGTCGGTGAGGAGCTCGTCGCGGGCCCCGATCTGTTCGTCCAGGTCGAGGCGTACGCCGGAGCCGCGTTCCTGCCGATCGTCGGTCCGACGCTGCTGCGGCTCGCAGGCGCCGACGACGTCGCGGCGCTGCGCGACGACCTCGACGCCACGGCCCGCGGCTCCGTCCCCCCGGTGCTCGGTGACCCCCAGCTGCAGCTCGCCGACCGCTGCGCCCTCGGAGGCCGGCCGTGCGGCGGGCCCCGTCACCGCCTGCACATCGACGCCGACGGCGCCGTGCGCACGACGCCCTGCGGCCCGGTCCTCGGGGGGCCGGACGCGACGATCGACGCGCTCGACGACGCCTGGCGTGCGCTCGGCTGCGAGCGCGCCTGCGCCCCCGCCGGCGTCGCCGACGCCGTCGCCGACGCGCGCGGCACCCGCCCATGGTGGCCGCGCGTGCTCGCCGTGCTGGACCTGCTGCACGCGGCCCGACAGGACGATCCGGGCGACTGGACCGCCGCCGGATTCGGGGACGTCGGCTGACGCTGATCCAGGCCCAGGCCATCCTCGACCTGCGCCTGTCCCAGCTGACGGCGCTGGAGAGCGACGCCATCCGCGGCGAGCACGCCGACGT
>NZ_JBFAPC010000147.1:0-13825 GCF_040675535.1 Patulibacter sp. NPDC049589
CGCGGCCCGGAACCCCGCGGCCGCCTCGTTCCCCTCGCCCAGCACGGCGATCAGCGGGTCCCGCAGCGCGGCGAACGCCTCGGCGCCGAGGGCGTCGCGCCCGGCGAGCCACATGGGGTGGCGCTCCATCCACTCGTCCGCGAACGCCTCGGGGCTCGCGGCCTGGAAGACGTGCTCGTAGCGCTCGGTCGTGACCGTGGCGCCGTGGGCGGCGAAGAGCTCCTCCAGGTGGGCCGGGTCGCCCCAGTTGCGGACGACGGTGTCGGCGTCCGGGGCGACGGGGCCGGCGGGGTCACGCTCGCCCGCCTCGTCCATCGCCCGCCACAGCAGCCCGCTGCCCGCGGCGATCGCGCCCTCACGGGTCCAGGTGGTCAGGGCGACCCGGCCGCCGGGCGCGCAGACGCGGACGAGCTCGGCGACGGCGGGCTCCGCCGGGGCGAAGATCACGCCGAAGACGGAGACGACCGCGTCGAACGCGTCGTCCTCCGCGGGCAGTGCGAGCGCGTCGCCCTCCTGCCAGTCCACGTCGACCCCGGCCGCGCGGGCCCGGCCCGCGGCGACCTCCAGCAGCCGCGCGGCCTGGTCGACGCCCGTGACCTGCGCGCCGCGCATCGCGGCGAGCAGGGCGGCGTTGCCGGTCCCGCACGCGACGTCGAGCACCCGGTCGCCGGGCACGATCGCGGCGGCGTCGACGGCCCGCTCGGCCGCGGGCGCGAGCTGCGTCGCGGTCAGCTCGTAGGTCCCGGCGCTCCAGTCGATCATGGCCCGACCCTACGGGTGCACCGAGCCTCGCCGCCGTCCGGGCGCGCTCCCGGGTGGGCGGGATCGCATCGCTCGGGGCGGGGCCCGGTCCCCATCCTCAGAGCTGCTCGAGCCAGGCCTCGTCCTCGGCGGTCAGGCCGCCGTCGTCGTCGGGCCCCGCGACGGCCTCGCGACGGCGGCGCATGACCTCCTCGGTCTCCGCCAGCGACGGGGCGCCGAGGATGACCTGGCAGCGCGCGTGGTCGACCACGTAGCGGGCGGTGGCGCCGAGGGCCTCTCCGCGGCCGCCGCGGGCCCCGAGGGCGGCGCCGGCGCGGCCGCTCTTGGAGCGGCCGGTGGGCGGCGGGGCGACCATGATGATCGCCTGGCAGCCGCGGCGCTCGGCCTCGTCGACGATCGCCCGGCCGTAGGAGCGGGCACGGACGGCGGACGTCGCGACGCGCACGCCGTCGTACTCCTCGCCGACCGCGCGGGCGCGGGCCAGCGCGGCCTTCGCCTCGGCGCGCTGTGCGTCGGGCAGCGGCCCGTCGATCGGCAGCGACATCGGCAGGACGTGGATCCAGACGGCCTCGATGACGGCGTAGCCCTCCTCGAGGTCCGTCTCGTCGTCGCCGCCGGCGAGCCGGCCCGCGGTCTGGATCAGGTCGTCGTCCAGGGCCGTGCCCAGCACCGGGACGAGGATCGAGCCGTACTCGACCGGCTTCTCCTCGCGGCGCAGCGCGGCGTCGGGGACGAGCACGCGCCCGCGCACCGGCAGGTGGTGCGAGCGGCGGTAGGCGACGTAGGCGACGATGCCGATCGCCATCCAGATCAGGCCGACGGCGCGTGCGGCGGGGTGCGAGACGACGATCGAGACCCAGACCAGGGCGCTGAGCACGGCGCCGAGGACGGCCGGCAGCGGGACGGCGGCGCCGCGGAAGCGCACGTTGAACGGCACGCGGTAGTCGCGCACGGCCTCGGGCTCGGCGAAGCGCAGGCGGATGATCGAGACGTGGGCGATCGTGACGGCCGTCATCGCGCCGAACGCCATGGTCCCGACGAGCGCGTCCATGTCGCGGAACGACACGAGCACCATCGCGACGACGCCGGCGGCGGCGATGACGAGCCACGGTGTCCCGAACTTCGGGTGCAGGCGCCCGAGGCGGGTCGGGAGCTGGCGGTGGCGGGCGAGCTGGGCGGAGATCCGACCCGCGCTCGACAGCGACGCGAGCGCCATGCCGCCGAGCGTCGTGGCGGCCGCGACGCCGACGACGACCTTCAGGACGTCGATCGCGGTGGAGTCCGAGAGCCGGTCGATGATCCCGATCACCGGTGCGTCGACCCAGCGGTCGCCCAGCGCGGTGTGCCCGTCCTGCACCGGCAGCGCCATCAGGCCGACGAACGAGATGCCGACGAAGACGACGAACATCACGATCGGCAGCGACGTCACGAGCCGGCGCAGCTCGCGGCGGCCGATCGACACCTCGCCGGCGAGCCCCGACGCCGACTCCAGGCCCGTGACGACGACCATCGCGGCGCCGAGCCCGAAGAGCACGCCCTGCCAGTCGGGGCTCGTGCCGAGGTCCAGGCCGTTCGTCAGCGACCCCGGGTCCTTCAGCAGCGCGAAGCCGAGGACGACGACCAGCAGCTGCAGCAGCAGGTCGACGGCGACGATGATCGCCAGGCGCGCGACCCGCGTCGCCGGGCCGCCGGTGCCGCCGCGGATCGCCCGGACGGTGACGAACAGCAGGATGATCGCCGCCAGGGCGATCTCGGTCTTGCCGTCGGACGTCTCGTGCCAGACGACCTCGAGGTAGTTCGTCGCCGCGAGCACCGCGCCGGCGGTCAGGAGGACGGAGTCCAGGAGCAGCGCCCACGCCGCGATGAAGCTCCAGACCTCGTCGAACGCGTGGCGGGCGAAGGTCGGGGACCCCGCCTTCTCGGGGTGCAGCGCGGCACCCTCGGTGTAGGTCATGACCGCGAGGCCGAAGAGGACCGCCGCGGCGGCCATCACGAACGGCGTGGCGCCCAGGGCGTTGCCGGCGATCGGGCCGAGCAGCAGGTAGAGCCCGCCGGCGACCGACGCGTACGTGATCGCGAAGACGGTCGGCGAGCCGATCGTCCGGTGCAGGAACGCGCGGCGGCGGGAGGACGGGTCACCCATCGCGGCGCTCCGGGTGGGTCGGTTCAGATGGGTCGCGGGGCTGGGCGAGCGTCGCGCCGCGCCAGGCCATCCAGGCCCGGCCGGCGCCGGCGACGGTGAACAGCGCGCCGATCAGGACGCCCTGGGCGATCGGGCCGCCGCCGCCCGCGATCGTGCGGACGATGATCGCGATCCCGATCAGGCCGACGATCGAGGAGAGCACGACGGTCGCCGAGCCGTAGAGACCGCGGTTCACGAGTGGTGCTCCTGCAGCTGCCGCACGGTGCGGGCCTCGGGGTCGGACTGCAGGATGACGCGGCACGGCCGCTCGGCCATCACGGTGTCGATCGAGCGGTAGATGCTGCCGGAGCCCGACCGCGGCGGGATCGACATGACGATCGCGCGGGCCTTCGTCAGGCGGGCGTCTTCCACGACCGTGCGGCCGAACTGCCCGGCACGGACCTTCACCCAGCGCGCCTGCAGGCGGTTGCCGATCTGCAGCCGGGCCTCCTCGATGAGGGCTTCGGCCGCGCGCTCCTGCTCCGGCATCCGGGCGTCGATCGGCGACGACTGCGGGACGACGATCGGGACCATCAGGTAGATCCCGCGCCGGCGCCTGGCGGCGACGCGCGCGGCGGTGGCCATCGCGGCGTGCGAGTAGCGCAGACCCAGCAGCGCGACGATCACGGACTCGTACTCGGCCTCGTGGTCGACGACCGCCTCGGGCGTCGCGATCTTGTGCGTCGTGCGGAGGTCGAGGCCCTGGTTGCGCCGGTAGAGCGGGTAGATGATCAGCCCCGAGACCATCCAGACGACGCCCGCCAGCGCGACGGCCGGATGCAGCCCGACGACCACGACGAACGCGATCCCCGTGCCGAGGCCGCCGACGATCGCGAACAGCGGGTACGAGACGCCGCGGATCGTGATGTTGCCCGGGCCCCGGTACGGGCGGTCGAAGTCGGGCTCCCGCCGGCGCAGCGCGATCACCGACACGTGGGCGATCGTGAACGACAGCATCGCCCCGAACGCGTACATGTTGGACAGGAACTCGGCCTGGCCGGGGATCACGGCGAGCCCGGCGAGCGCGCTGAACAGCAGGATCCCGACCCACGGCGTGCCGAACTTCGGGTGCAGCGTCCGCAGGCCGTCGGGCATCTGGCGGTGGACGCCCATCGAGTAGACCAGCCGCGAGACGCCGATCACCCCCGCGTTGGTCGCGAGGAAGAGGATCGTCGCGGCGAGCAGTCCGACGTAGATCTGCGTCGGCTGCTGCAGGAACCCGAGGTCCATGTTCTTCACGACGCCGAGGATCGGGTCGCCGGCGAAGCCGCCCTTGTCCTCCGGCAGGCCGAGCAGGGTGTAGTAGCTGCCGTCCTGGGCCTGCTTCACCGGCAGGGCCGACAACGCGACCATCGGCAGGAACGCGTAGATCGCGAAGACCGCGATCACGACACGCTTGATGGCCGCCGGGACGGTGGTGCCGGCGTCCTTGGCCTCCTCGGCCATGTTCGAGATCGTCTCGATGCCGGTGTAGGCGACCATCCCGATCGGGATCGCGATCAGGAAGTCCTTCCACTGCGGCGCGACGCCGAGGTGGACGTTGTCGATCAGCGTGTCGGGCGAGAACACGAGGAACATGCCCAGGCCGACGAGCAGGACCTGCGTCAGGAAGTCCGTGACCGCCAGCGCGATGTTGACGCCGGCGGACTCCTTCGCGCCGACGATGTTGATCGTCGCCAGGATCGCGATCACGACGAGCGCGAAGCCGACGTCGCCCGGGGCGTGGCGCAGGAAGTCCAGCGGCTCCCACAGCCCGCCGATGTAGTGCGGCACGAAGTACGAGCTGATCGCGATCGTGATCGTGTAGTTCAGCATCTGGCCCCATGCCGCGAAGAAGGACCAGAACTCGTTGAAGGCGCGGCGGGCGAAGCTCGAGGAGCCGCCGGCCTCCGGGTACATCGACGTCGCCTCGGCGTACGTGGCGGCCGTCAGATAGAAGATGACGCCCGTGATGATGAAGACGACGGGCGTCAGGCCGAGCGCGAAGCCGGCGACGAGCCCGAGGGCGTAGTAGATGGACGACCCGACGTTGCCGTAGGCCGTCGAGAAGAGCGCGTTGGTCCCGAGGACGCGCTGGAGTCCGTGGAGTCGGCGTTCGGCCATGGCCGGTCGGGCAGTCTACGCCGGTATGCGGCCGACACCCGCGCGGGTGTCGCGTTGCCAGCGGTGGAGGGCGATCGCGCCGCCCCCGACGTCCGGGGACGGCCGTCGCCGCGTCAGATCGGCGTTACTGGCCGGGGACCCAGAGGCGTCCGCCGGCGGGTCCCTCAGGACCGCCCTTCGCGGCACCGCCGGCCGAGCTGGGGCCGCCGGGCTGACCCGGGGCGGGCGTTCCGGCCTGCTTGGCGAAGGCGACCTGCAGCTGCGACAGCGCCTGGTCGACCTGCGAGGCGTTCGGCCCCAGCAGCGGCTTCGCGAGCGGCTGCAGCGCCCGGATGACCTCGATGGCGAGGCCGAGCTGGTCCAGGTCCGGAGGACCGGCCTCCTCGGGGCTGCCCGCCAGGCCCGCCCGACGGCCACCGAGCTCGATGAAGCTCGCCAGCGACTGGACGAGGACCTCCTCGACGCGGATGTTCCGCATCTGGTCCTCGTAGGCGGCCATCATCTCCTCTTGCGTGGGCTGCCGCTCCTCGCCGCCCTCGGGCTGACCGGCGCCGGTGGGGTCCTGCGTGCTCACGTGGATCGCTCCTGGGGGTCGCTTGGGGATGCCGCGGAAGGGGGGTAGGTCGCCTGCGTCTCGGCGACGGACGCCGCGAAGGCCTCGGCCGGCGAGGCGCCGTCGGCGACGCGGTCGCGCTGGCGCTCGGCGCCGTTGCGGTCGGGCAGGACGGGCTCGATGCCGAGCTCGGAGCGGACCGGGGCGGTCCACGCCAGCAGGCGGTCCAGCGCGGCGGCCGCCGGGTACTCGGTGGCGGTGTCCCAGTCCACGAGCGACCCGGAGCGTCCGTCGCGGATGGCGCGCCAGACGTTCTCCTCGATCATCCGCGCCGGGACGGGCTCCAGCGGCCGGCCCTCGTCGTGGTCGCGGGCCGCCTGCAGCGCGCAGGCGACGATCAGGCCGGTCAGGGCCTCCGCCTCGGCGGCGGTGCTCTGCGCGTCGCAGATCCGGACCTCGACCGTGCCGAACGAGATGTGGGGCCGGACGGACCACCAGACCTGGGTGTACTCCTGGATGGAGTTCGTCGCCTGGAGCAGCTCGAGGTAGCGGCAGAACGCCTTCCACGAGCCGAAGTGGTCCGGCACGCCGCAGCGCGGGAACGACTTCGTGAACGTCTGCGTCCGGATCGAGTGCAGGCCGGTGTCGATGCCGTCGACGAACGGCGAGTTGGCCGACAGGGCCAGCAGCATCGGCAGCACGGGCCGCAGGCGGTCGCAGACGGCGATCGCGCGGTCGGCGTCGCGGACGCCGACGTGGACGTGCAGCGAGAACGTCGCGTTGCGGCGCGCGACCCAGCGCAGCCCGTCGACGACCCGGCGGTAGTGCTCGGTGTCGATGAACGACTGGTGGCGGTAGTCGTCCCACGGGTGCGTGCCGGTGGCGCCGAGCGAGATGCCCAGGCGCGCGGCGTGCGCGAACAGCCGCTCGCGGTGCACGCGCTGGTGCTCGAGCGCGTCGCCGAGGTTCTCGCCGCGGCCGGAGCGGATCTCGATCTCCGTGCGGATCAGCTCGCCGGCGACGGAGACCGCGAGCTCCGGGTCCTTCGCGGTCGAGGCGCTGAGCTCCTCGAAGCGCGGGACGAGGTCGAGCGTCGAGGTGTCGAGGAGCATGAACTCCTCCTCGATGCCGACGGTCCCGTCGGTCCCGGTGGCGTAGGCCTCGGTCGCGGAGGGCAGGTCGATGACGGCGTCGGCACCCATCAGCGGGTGGCCTCCGCACGCGGAACGGTCTCGAGCATCTAGGCGAGGTAGTAGTACAGGGCGTGGAGCAGGTCCACGGCGGGGCTTGACGTGTGCACCGTCACCTCGGCGGGCGTCCGGAGCAGCGTGCCGCTGTAGTTGAAGATGATCTGGACGCCGGCGTCGACGAGCTCGTCGGCCAGGCCCTGGGCGGCCTTGGCGGGCGAGGCGATGACGCCGACGACGACCTCGTTCTCGCGCACCACGTCGACGAGGTGGCGGACGTCGCCGACCGTCAGGTCGCCGAGCGGCGTCCCGATCTTCGCCGGGTCGTTGTCGAGCACGGCCACGACGTCGAAGCCGTGGTCGGCGAACGTGTCCGAGCCCGCGATCGCGCGGCCCAGGTGCCCGGCGCCGAGCAGCACGATGCCGACGTGCGTGCTCGTGTGCAGGATCGAGCGGATCTTGACGACGAGCTCCTCGACGTCGTAGCCGACGCCGCGCTTGCCGAACCGGCCGAAGCCCGAGAGGTCGCGGCGGATCTGCGTCGAGTTGACGTGCGTGTGGGCGGAGAGCTCCTGCGAGCTCATCGTCGCGCGGCCCATCTTGCGGGCCTGGGTCAGCGTCTGGAGGTAGCGCGAGAGGCGCTCGGCCTGCCCGACGCCGAGCCGGACCTCGGGCACGACCGGGTCCGTGACGGGCTCGGACTCGATCTCCGTCGTCGCGACGACGTCCGGGGTGAGCACCGGGCTGGGGGTCCGCGCGATCGGCCGCAGGGGCTGCGCGGCGATGCGGCGGGCGGCGACGGCCGACAGCGGCGTGGCGCTCGAGGCGCGGCGGACGCCCTCGGCCCCGCCGACGGCGTCGCGGCGACGGCGGACGTCGCGCACGGCCTCCAGGACGCGCTCGGCGTCGACCGCGAAGTCGCAGAGCTCCTCGCCCGCCACGGCGACGACGGGGATGCGCTCCAGGTAGCGCGCGTGCAGCCGATCGTCGCGCTCGATGTCGACGGTGCGGACGGAGAACGGCTCCTGGCTGCGGAGCGCCTCGAGATCCGCGAGCGCGTCGGCGCACAGGTGACAGCCGTCGCGTAGGAACACGACGACCTCGATGGGCGGGGCGGTCACCCCCCGATGTTCTCACGTGCGGCCGGCGCGGCGGGGACTCGCCGTGCCGCGGACCGGCCGCCGCCGGGGTCGGTCGCAGCCCGGATCGGCGCGGTGGACGGGCTCAGCGGGCGGCGGTGGCGGCCGGGGGCCGCTGGCCGGTGGCGTACGCCTCGAGCCCCGCGACCTCGTCCGGCGCGAGCGCCGGACGGAACCGCGCGACCGCGGCGATCATCGCGGCGTTGTCGGTGCACAGCGCACGCTCGGGGATCGCCACGTCGGCGGGCATGGCGCGCAGGCGCTCGCGCAGCGGCCCGTTGGCCGCGACCCCGCCCCCGACGGCCAGCCGGTCGACCCCGGTGGACCGCAGCGCGCGCTCGACGCGGACGGCCAGCGTCTCGACGACCGCGCGCTGGTAGGACGCCGCGAGGTCGGCCCGCCGCGCGGTCGCCTCGGCCTCCCCCAGGTCCCGGACCTTGTAGAGGAGCGACGTCTTCAGGCCCGAGAACGAGCAGTCCAGGCCCTGGACCTTGGCGCCGGTCGGGAACGCGAAGGCCTCCGGGTCGCCGTCGCGGGCGAGCGCCTCGAGCGCCGGGCCGCCCGGGTAGGGCAGGCCGAGCAGGCGGGCGCCCTTGTCGATCGCCTCGCCGGCGGCGTCGTCGAGCGTGCCGCCGAGCTCGCGGATCCGGTCGTGGTCCTCGACGTGCGAGAGGAACGTGTGGCCGCCCGAGGCGACGAGCGCCACGAACGGCGGCTCGAACGACACCGGCTGCAGCGTGCAGGCCAACAGGTGGCCCTCGAGGTGGTCGACGGCGACGAGCGGCAGGTCGCGGGCGACGGCGATCGCCTTGGCGGTCTGCAGCCCGACGAGCAGCGCGCCGACGAGGCCCGGGCCGCGGGTGACGGCGACGCGGGAGACGGCGTCCAGCGTGATGCCGGCCGTGCGTAGCGCGTCGGCGACGACGAGGTCGCAGCGCTCGGCGTGGGCGCGGGCGGCGAGCTCCGGCACGACCCCGCCGTAGGCGTCGTGGATCCCCTGGCTGGAGATGACGTTGGAGCGGATCCCTCCGTCGTCGTCGACGACGGCCGCGCAGGTGTCGTCGCAGCTCGTCTCGATCGCGAGGATCACGGGCGGCCGCGCCGCTGCGGCGCCCCGGTGAGGTCCGGCACGTCGGGCGGCACCGGGCCGCGGGAGCCGGGCGTCCCGCCGCGGCCCTCGTCCTCGGCGCCGGGGATGTCGTACGTGCGGCCCTGCAGCGTCGCCGGGGTCCGCCACATGATCAGGGCGTCCTCGCCGTCGTCGCGGTAGTAGCGGCGGCGGACGCCGACCGAGAGGAAGCCGAGGTCGTCGTAGAGCCCGCGCGCCCCGGTGTTGGACGGCCGGACCTCGAGCGTGAGGCGCGCCTCGTCGGCGCCCGCGCGCTCGATCACGTGCTCCAGGAGCCCACGGGCGATCCCCTCGCGCCGGCGGTTGGGGTCGACGCAGACGTTCATCACGTGGAACGCGTCGTCGTACTTGGAGACGATCGCGTAGCCGACGAGGGCGACGCCGGACGCCGAGCCGGGCTCCCCCGCCCCGAAGGCGCGCGCGACGACGCAGAGGCCGCCGGACTTGGCGGTCTCCAGCACGAACATCGCCAGCGACCACGGCGCGTTGTAGCTGCGGCGCTCGATCGCGAGCACCTGCGGCATGTCGGAGAACGTCAGGCGCTGGATCGCGACCCCGCGCGACGGGCGCGAGGAGCGGGCTCCGCGGCGGTCGCCCGGAGGAGGCTCGGGGGAGGTGTGGGGGACGGGGGGGCTCACCGGCGTTCCGCGGTCGGCACGGCGTCCGCGTCCCGAACGTACAGGGGCCGCACCAGATCCGGCGCCGCGACGGGCATCGCGGCCGCCGCGCGGATCAGCGCGAGCCCGTCGACGGCGTGCGCGGCGGGGTCGTCGGGGACGACCACGCCGGCGGCGCGGAGGACGTCCGCGAAGGCCACCGCGCCGTCGCCGACCGCCACGAACGGGAGCTCCGGCAGCGCGTCCAGCGCGGCCGCCAGACCGTCCTGCGCCACCGTCCACGGGAGGGCGGCGTCCGGCCCGGCGACCGGCGCCCCGGCGGCGAAGGAGGTGAGGAAGAGCTCGCGGCGGCGGGCGTCCTGGACCACGAGGACGGAGCGGCCGGCGTGCCGACCGCCGGGGCCGGCGGCGGCCTCCGCCAGCGCGGCGGGCGTCGGCACCCCGACCAGGTCGGTGCCGTGGGCCAGCGCGAGCGCCCGGCCCGTCGCCACGCCGACGCGGATCCCCGTGAACGTGCCGGGCCCGAGCCCGAGGACGATCCGCGTGACGTCCGGCCACGTCGCGCCCGTCTCGCGCAGGACCTCGTCCGCCAGGCCGAGCAGCAGCCGGGTGTGGCCGGGGCGCTCGCCCGCGGCGGGGATCGCGATGCGGGCGGCGGTGGCGGGTGCATCGCCGGGTCCCGCGGCCCCCGCGACGGTGGCGGGCGTGGCGGTGTCGAGCCCGAGGGTCCAGCCGCCGGCCGTCGGACCCGCGCCGGACGCGGCCGCCGCGGTCGCGGTCGGGTCGGTGGCGGGCGCCGCGTCGGCGGCGGTCACCGCGGTGCCCGCCACGTCAGCGCGACGTCGCGCTCGTCGGCGCCCGCGTGGTCGAGGGCGACCTCGAGGACCACGCGGTCGGCGATCAGGTCCACCGCGGGCGCCGGCCACTCGACGAACGCGACGACGTCGCCGGCCAGCTCCTCGGCGATCAGGTCCTCGTCGTCCTCCCCCAGCCCGGCGAGCCGGTAGAGGTCGAGGTGCGCGACGCGGACGCCGTCCCCGTCGTAGCGGTGGGCGAGCGCGAAGGTCGGGGACGTCACGCGCACGCCGGCGCCGAGCGCCGCGGCGGCACCCCGCACCAGGGTCGTCTTGCCGGCTCCGAGCTCGCCTCGCAGGAGGACGACGTCGCCCGCCCGCAGGCGCGTGGCGATCGCGGCCCCGAGGGCCTCCGTCTCGGTGGCCGACGCGGTCCGCAGGCGCCCGTCCGGGCGCGCGCCGCGGGTGGCGCTCGCGGGGGCTTCGCTCTCGGGACGCATCGCCGCCGAGTCTACGTCCTCTACGCTTCGCCTTTCGTGCCGTCCGACGCTCCCACGCCGGTGGATCCAGGACGTCCTGGGCCCTCCGAGCCGTCCCCCGCCGCCGTCGGCCTGATCGCCCGGTTGAAGGCGGCCCGCGAGACCGAGACCGGACGGACCGCCGAGCTGGCGGCCGCGTCGATGCTCAACAACGCGATCCAGCTGCTCTTCACGGTGCTGCTGACGCGCCTCCTGGGCAAGACCGGCTACGCGTCGCTGGCCGCGCTCGTCGCCGCGTTCCTGATCCTCCAGGTGTCGGGCCAGGCGATGCAGGCCGCGGCCGCGCGGGCGATCGTCCGCTGGACCGAGCGCGGCCACCACGAGCCCTACCGCGAGGTCTGGGGCTGGACGCGCCAGGCGCTCCTGCTCTCGATCGTGGCGCTCGTCCTCGGCTGCGTCTTCCGCCAGCAGCTCGCCGACCTGATCGGCGTCGGCCCGCACCCGTGGGCGGCCGCCGTGCTGCCGGTCTCGGGCACCCTCTTCCTCCTCGTCTGCCTGCAGCGCGGCGCGTTGCAGGGGCTCGGCGACTTCGACGCCGTCGGCGGCTCGATCGTGATGGAGGCCGTGCTGCGGCTCGGCGCCGCGATCGTCCTCGTCGCGATCGGCATGGAGGTCACGGGCGCGTTCGCCGCGGCCCCCATCGCGTTCGCCGTCCTCGCCTTCGGGATGGACCGCCGCCTGCGTGCCAAGCACGTCGGGGACGCCGACTCGATGGCCGAGGCCCAGGCCGGCGGCAAGCCCGTCCCGCTCTGGCAGCTGGCGCAGTGGGAGCGGACGGTCATCGTCTCCCTGCTGCTCGTCGCGATCATGCAGAACGTCGACACGATCCTCGCCAAGCGCGAGCTCGACGACTCCGTGGCCGGGTCCTACGCGGCCGCGGCCGTAGCCGCGAAGGCCGTCGTCTGGGTCGCCGTCGGCGTGGCGCTGCAGCTGCTGCCGGAGGCCACCCGCCGGGCGGTCGCGGGCGAGAACCCCCACCCCGTCCTGCGGCGCGCGATCGCGTTCCTCTTCCTGATCGGCCTGCCGGCGATCCTGATCTTCGTCGCGATCCCGGGCTGGCTCCTGCGCACCGCCTTCGGCCCGGAGTTCGACTCGGCCTCCGGCGCGCTGCCGCTGCTGGGCACCGCGATGCTGCTGCTCTCGATCACCCTCATGTCCGTGCAGTACCTGTCCGCGATCGGCCGGCACCGCCACCTCGTCCCGCTGGTCGTCCTCGCGATCCTCGAGGTCGCGTTCCTCGCCCGCCACGGGTGGTCGGCGACGGAGTTCGCGACGATCGTGCTCGCGTCGCAGGCGGTCGCCGCGGCCGTCACCCTCGCGCTCGCGTGGTGGACCCCGCCGGCGGAGAGCGTCCGCGCGGAGTCCGGCGACGGCGTCCCGGAGGACCTGGTGGCGCCGCCCGGCGTGCCGGCCCGCGGAGCGACGGCCGAGACGCCGGCCGTCGGCTGACCGGCGGGCGCCTCGGCAGCGGTGCCTCGCGGCCGAGAGGCGGCATCTCTGCCGGCCGGCCCCGCTGGCGCTCGGCTCCGCCGGCTCAGAACGGCCAGGACAGCATCAGCGTGCTCGTCGTGGTCGGGGTCCGGACCTTCAGCCGGGTGTAGAAGAGCCGGCCGCCGTCGGTGCGGACCTCGCTCGCCGTCACGCGGACGGCCACGCGGCGCCTCGCCGTCGTCGCGCCCTGCACCGACGCCCCGGTGCCCGTCGCCGTCGCCCGGCCCGACCCCCAGCCCTTCCAGCGCAGCCCGCGCAGGTCGAACCCCGACGCCGACGTCGCCGGGACGAACGCCGTCGCCGCGTCGAACCCGACCGCCCGGCGCACGAGGCACCGCGTCGGCTTCCGCCGCTGCACGCGCACCGCCTTGGCGCCGGCGGTCGGGAAGCAGCCCAGCGTCGTGCGGCTGCGGGCGTCGCGCGGAGCCGCGCCCGACGGCGTGCAGGCGGCGAGGTCCTGGCCCACGTCGTCGGGCACGCCCGCGTCGGCGCAGCCGTTGAGCGCCCCGACGCGGCCCGGGATCACCGGCAGCCAGGGGCCGTTCGGGCCGGTCGTGCTGCGAGCGATCACGAACGTCGTCCCGCCGCCCAGGCAGCCGGGCGGGTCCGGCGAGATCCCCTCGATCCGGGCGTAGGAGTCGGTGCCGGCGGGCACGGTCGAGACGAGGAACGCGGAGCAGCTCGTGCCGGAGGCGGCGACGCCGAGGTCGCGCAGCAGCGCGGTCTGCTCGGCCGGCGTGGCGGGGCGGTTGGCGAGGGCGGCGGACGGCAGCAGCAGCGTGCAGGCCAGCGCTGCGCCCGGGACGGACAGCGGGAGACGGGACATGGCGCGGAGCCTACGCCCGGCGGGCGCCTCCGCGCCGCCGTTCGCCGCCCCGACCGCGGATGGCCAATTCGTCCAGATCGCGCCCCCGGAGCGGTCCCGAGCGGACGGACGGCCGATGCGAGGGCCATGGCACGGACCTCCCCCACCGGCGGCTACGGGCTGCCCGGCTTCGCCGCCCGCCGCTCCCGCGCGATCCCGGACAGCGCCGAGCCGTCGGCGCTGGACCGCGAGTGGGCCGAGCGGCAGGAGCACCAGCGCCACACCGACCTGCACGCCGCAGCACACGCGGCCGCGATGCGCAACGCCCGGCCGTCCTACGGCGCGGTCTCGGCCCTGCTCGCGCTGCTGGACGCGGACCTCCACGACGCCCTCGTCGCCGCGCTGACCGCGGGCCGGGGGCGGTCGGCCCGCGGCCCGGAACCCCGCGGCCGCCTCGTTCCCCTCGCCCAGCACGGCGATCAGCGGGTCCCGCAGCGCGGCTAACGCCTCGGCGCCGAGGGCGT
>NZ_JBFAPC010000148.1:0-13794 GCF_040675535.1 Patulibacter sp. NPDC049589
ATGGCGGCCGCGCTGGCGCCGTCGCCCGCGGCGACCGTCGGCCTTGGCGACCGCCGGCCCCGGCGACGGTCCGCCGGCTCAGCGGCGGACCGCCACCGTCCCGCTCGAGGAGCCGCCGACGGTCCCGCTCGGCAGGACCACGCCGCCGTACCAGACGCGCACCACGCGGTCGCCCGGGTCCAGCCGGACCGTGCGGCGGAAGGTGCCGTCCGCGTTGACGTCCGTGCTGCCCGCGGCCTCCGGCGCCCCGCTCTTCGAGCGCTGCGTGACGAAGGTGACGCGCGCGTCCAGCGGCGCGCCCGTGATCCTCCCCGCGATCTTCACGGAGGACGACACCGTCCGCCGCTTCTTGCCCTTGCCGACGGTGCGGTCGCGGTGCGGGGCGAGGGCGCCCGCGACCTTGATCGTGATCTTCGCCTTGGGCGCCTTGGCCGCCCCGAGGAAGCGGTAGAGGTCGCCGCTGATCTGGTCCTGGACGACGACGCCGCCCCCGGCCGTCGCGTCCGCGAAGAGCGCGCTGCCGGCGCCCGGCGTCGGCACGGGGCGGAAGGACCTGCCGCCGTCGGTGGTCACCTGCACGCCGGAGTCGCCGGTGACCACGCCGTTGCGGGCGTCGTGGAACGCCGCCGTCTCGACCTTGGCGCCGTCGCCGAGCGGGATCGGTCGGGCGGCCGCCTTGAACGTCTTCCCGCCGTTGCGGGACGTCATGAGCCGGCCCGCGACGACGGCGGACGCGAACGTCCCGTCGACGAGCCGGATGTCGGTGATCCGGCCCGACAGGCGCGTGGCGGACCACCGGCGTCCGCCGTCGGTCGAGCGCACGTAGCGGCCACCGGACCAGAGGACGATGGTCTTCCCGCGCGCCGTGACGCCGGAGAACGAGCGGCCGGCCAGCGCGGACGCGGAGACCGGGACGACCGCGGGCGGCGCGCTCAGCAGCGCGACGCCGCGGCTGCCGGAGACGACGGGGACGTCGCCGGCGACGGCGATGGCCGTCGGCAGGATCGCCGAGGCGTCCGCGACGTCCTGCCACGCGCCGGAGACGAGCCGGTGGATCTTGCCGTCCTCCGTCAGGGCGACGGTGCCGCCGGGCGCGGCGACGGCCTGCTCGATCGGCGACGGGCCCGGGAGCCCCGAGTCGGAGAAGGTCTCGCCGTGGTCGGGCGAGACGGCGAAGCGGTCCCCGCGCAGGACGCCGAGCAGCCCGTCCCGGCCGAGGTCGCCGCCGGCCGTGGCGCCGGTGATGACCGGTGCGTAGGTCTGCCCGGCGTTCGTCGAGCGGACGAGCGCCGTCGCGGTCGGCAGGTCCAGCAGGCCGACGATCACGTTCGTGGCGGGCGCGTCGGACTGACGCGGCAGCCCCGGGACGGAGGCGCCGAAGCCCGCGTCGGTGTACCGCAGCCCCTGGTGGCGGGTGCTGACGCCCGGGTCGTCGATGTCGGCGACGCAGGTGCCGGCGGGGTCGCAGGCGATCCGCGGCACGTCGAGGTCCTTCGCGCCCGCGAGCTCCGGCGGGGTCGGCGCGTCGCGGCGGGTGAACGTCTTCCCCTGGTCGGTGGACCGCAGGACGGCGCCGCGGACGCCGAGCAGCACGTCGCCGCCGGCCCGCCGGGTCGGCACGCCGACGGAGGGCAGGGACGTCATCAGCGCGCCCCCGGCCGCCGGGAGCGGGATCGTCTTCCACGTGGCGCCGCCGTCCTCCGAGCGCCGCAGCGACTTGCCGTCCGGGTTCTGGAGGAGCGTCGCGGGGCCGAGCGCCACGACGAGCGGGGGCGTGTAGTTGATCTGCTGCGTCAGCGTGCCGGTGGGCTTCCACGTCAGCCCGCCGTCCGCAGTCGACCACAGCTTGCCGCTCGTCGTGGCGAACCCGTGGTCGGCGTCGGAGAACGCGAGCCCCGAGCCGGTGTTCGACGTGCAGTCCGGCAGGGTGACGACGGACCACGTGGCGCCGGCGTCGTCGGAGCGGCGGACCGAGCAGCGCGACTGGGCGATCAGGCGGGTGGGCGTCGGGGCGGCCGCGTCGGCGTTGCCGGCGGTCGGGAAGTCGAGCGTCCCCACGCGCTGCGTGCCGCCGACGTCGACGACGAACGGCTGCCGGGCGCCGGACTCGCCGTTGTGGACCCCGCGGATGGCGAAGATCGTCGTCCCGCTCGCCGCGATCACGGCGTCCGCGTCGATCCCGGGCGCCGGGCCGACGGCGTCCCAGCCCGGCCAGATCGTCGCCACCGGCGCGGCGCCGGCGGGGGCCGCGGCCGTCGCCAGCCCCGCGGTCGCCACCAACGTCGCCAACACCCCTGAACGGACGGCCTGCATGCGTGCTCCCTGGCTCTGGGGATCCCCGGGACGGGATCCTGGTGGCGAGCAGCCTAGCCGCACGGTCGACGGTGTGCACGGGATAGCGGCAGAGCGCCACGTCCGGGCGCGGGCGGCCGTCGGCCGGTGGGGCGTCGACCGACGGCCGCGGGACGACGGCACCGGTGGACGACCCGAACGGGGTGGCGGGCCCCGGCGCCGGGCGGCGGCGGGTGCTCAGCCCAGCAGGTCGTCCTCGGGCACCGGGCCCGCGTCCCGCGCCGGCACGCCGATGACGCGGCGACCCGGGGCGACGTCCTTGGTGACGACCGCGCCGGCGGCGACGAACGCGTCCGCGCCGATCTCGACGCCGGGGACGAGCACCGCGCGGCCGCCGATGCGGGCGCCGCGGCGGATCGTCGCGCCCTCCAGCGGCAGGGCGGGGGACTCGCCGTCGACGGCCGGCAGGGCGCGGCCCATGCGGTCGTCGTTGGTCGTCACGGCGCCGGGGCCGAGGAAGACGTGGTCCTCGACGACGCTGCGGGCGGTCACGTAGACGTCGGTCTGGATCGAGACGTGGTCGCCGACGGTGACGTCGCAGTCGACGGTCGAGCCGCGGCCGACGACGCTGTCGGAGCCGATCGTCGCGCGCTCGCGGACGAAGCTCTGGTCGCCGACGATCGTGCGGTGGCCGATCACCGCGGCGGCGTTGACGACGGCGCCGGCGCCGATCGTGGCGTCCTCGCCGACCCACAGCCCGGCGAGGGGCTCCGCCGACGCGGCCGCCGAGCCCACCCGCAGCCGGGGCGGCTTGCCGAGCACGGCGTGGTCGCCGACGACGGTGCCGGCGCCGATCGTCGTGTGCGGGTGGACGACCGCGTGCGCGCCGAGCTGCACGCCGGCGCCGAGCGTCACGTGGTGGTGGACGACCGCGTGGGAGCCGACGATCACGCGCTCGCCGACGACGCAGTGGGAGTCGACCAGCGCGTAGGGCGCCAGCCGGGCGCCGGTCGCGACGCGCGACTCGGCGCCGATGATCGAGCCGGCGCCGCCGACGGTCCCCGTCTCGGCGACCGCGCTGGGGTGCATGGATGCGCGGGGAGGACGTCGGGCCATGGACGGGAGGGTAGTGCGTGACCCGCGCACGCCGTCGGGACTGGGCCGCGACTAGGCTCCCTGCGGTGAGCGCCTCCGCGGACAGCCCACCGACGGCCCCCCTGCGGGGCGCGGTCGTCGGCCTCGGGATGATGGGCCGGCACCACGCCCGGATCCTGCAGACGTCGGGCGTGACGACCTTCGCCGGCGCCGTCGACCCGGAGGGCGACCGGCACGGCGCGGTCACCGACCCCGAGAAGGTCTTCCCGACGATCCGGCTGCTGCTCGAGCACGGGCGCCCGGACCTGGCGATCGTCGCCGTCCCGACCGAGGAGCACCTCGCCGCCGCGCTGGAGCTCGTCGCCGCCGGCGTCCACGTCCTCGTCGAGAAGCCGCTGGCCGAGACGCCCGAGCTCGCCCGGCAGCTGATCGACGCGGTCCGCGCCGCCGGCGTCCACGGCGCGGTCGGGCACGTGGAGCGGTGCAACCCGGCGCTGATCGAGCTGCGGCGCCGCACCCTGGGCGGGCAGCTCGGCCAGGTCTTCCACGTCGCCACCGAGCGCCTGGGGCCGTTCCCCGCGCGGATCCGCGACGTCGGCGTCGTCAAGGACCTCGCCACGCACGACCTCGACCTCGTCGGCTGGCTCGGCGGGGGTGGCGTCGTCACGCTCTCCGCGCAGACGCAGCACCGGATGAACCGGCCGCACGAGGACCTCGTCAACGTCGTCGGGCGGCTCGAGGGCGGCACGACGTTCACGACGATGGTCGACTGGCTCTCGCCCACGAAGGTCCGCCAGACCCGCGTGCTCGGCGAGAAGGGCATGCTCGTCGCCGACACCCTGACCGCCGACCTGACCTTCTACGCCAACGGCGAGGTCACCAGCGAGTGGGACAGCATGCGCTCGCTGCGCGGCGTGTCGGAGGGCGACGTCACCCGCTACGCCCTGTCCCGCCGCGAGCCCCTGCTGGTCGAGCTCGAGGGCTTCGTCGCGCTCGTCCGCGGCGAGGACGACCCGCAGGTCGTCACGCTGGAGGAGGGCCTCGCGGCGGTCGACCTGGCCGACGCGGTGCTGCGGAGCGCCCAGTCGCAGGAGACGGTCCACGTCCTGCCGAGGAGAGGGATCCCGCCCACCCCGGCGACCGGCGGCTCGGACGCGGCCGGCGACGCGGCGGGGGTGGCCCGATGAGCGCCGTCGCGATCCGGGCCCTCGATGGGCGGACGTCCACGACCGGAGCGGCCCGATGAAGGTCGTCGTCGTCGCGCTGGGCAAGATCGGCCTGCCGCTCGCCGCGTTCGCCGCGCTGAAGGGCCACGAGGTCGTCGGCTGCGACATCGACGAGCGCGTCGTCCGCCAGGTCAACGCCGCGCAGGAGCCGTTCCCCGGGGAGGGTGGCCTGGCCGACGCGCTGCGCGAGACCGTCGGCGACGGGCGCCTGACCGCCACGACCGACACCGTCGGGGCGATCGCCGCCGGCGCGGACCTGATCCTCGTCGTGCCGCCGCTGATCGTGGACGCGCAGGCACACCCGGAGTGGCGGGCGATCGACGCCGCGCTGGGCGACGTCGGCTCCGGTCTCAAGCGCGGGCAGGCCGAGCGCGGCACCGTCGCCGGCCCCGACGGCCTGCCGCCGAGCGTCGTCGTCGAGACCACGCTGCCGGTCGGCAGCACCCGCGGCCGCGTCGCGCAGCTGCTCGGCTTCACGAGCGGCCTCGCGGAGGGCACGGACTTCCACGCCGCTCACAGTCCCGAGCGCGTCTACAGCGGCCGGATCTTCCGGGACCTGGAGACGTACCCGAAGCTCGTCGGCGGCCTGGACCCGCTCGGCGAGGCCCGCACCGCGGAGCGCTACCGGCGGCTGCTGAACGGCGAGGAGGCCACCGATCCGGTGGCGCCCGAGAGCGACGCGCCCGCGCTGCGCCGCCCGGCGTCCGAGGCGATCGAGGTCCGCGAGCTCGGCGGCGCCGAGGCGGCCGAGCTGACGAAGCTCGCCGAGACGACGTACCGCGACCTCAACATCGCCTTCGCGAACGAGCTGGCCCGCCACGCCGACCGCATCGGCGTCGACGTCGACGGCGTGATCGACGCCGCCAACTCGCAGCCGTTCTCGCACATCCACCGGCCCGGCGTGGCCGTCGGCGGGCACTGCATCCCGGTCTACCCGCGCTTCTACCTCGAGGGCGACCCGACCGCGACGCTGCCCGCCGCGGCCCGCAAGGTCAACGAGGCGATGCCGGCCTACGCGGTCGACCTGCTCGCCGAGCTGCTCGGCGGCGGCCTGCGCGGCCGCCAGGTCGTGATCCTCGGCGCCGCCTACCGCGGCGACGTGAAGGAGACCGCGTTCAGCGGCGTCTTCGGGCTGCGCGACGCGCTCCAGGGCGCCGGGGCCACGGCCATCGTCTCGGACCCGCTCTACGGCGACGACGAGCTGCGCGAGCTCGGCCTCGAGCCGTGGGCCGGCGGCCCGGTCGACGGCGCGATCGTGCAGGCCGACCACGCGGCGTACCGCTCGCTCGTCCCGACGGACCTGCCCGGCGTCGACGCGGTGGTCGACGGCCGCGGCGTCCTCGACGTCGACGGCTGGCGCGCCGAGGGCGTCCTCGTCCGGCGGATCGGCCGCGACGCGGTGCGGCCGGACTGACCCACGGGGGCGGTGGGGCCATCCCGCGGGACGGGGCGCAAGCACCGCTGTGGCCCGGGGCGGTGCGGCTACGATGGCCCGACACGACCGCGGGACGGGTGAGGACCATCAGACGACCGATCACGATGCTGGCGGGCATGCTGGCCGCCGCGGCCACGCTGCCGGGGGTGGCGTCGGCCGAGCTCTACAACCCGACGACGATGGAGAGCTTCCCGACGAGCTACTACTACCCGCCGCCGGCGCCGTCGTACGACCCGCCGCCGATGGTCTTCCCGCCGCTGTCGACGAGCACGTCGTCCCCGAGCGGCGGGAGCTCGGGCCCGAAGAGCCGCCCGCGGCCGACGCGGGAGGAACGGATCCTGGGCTACCACCGCTCGTCGCGGATCAGCCGCGACGGCAACCGGCAGCTCGCGGCGCTCTTCCTGAAGCGCCTCGGCAAGCGGCAGTTCGATCGCGCCGGCTTCCTGCGCGAGTCGAACAAGGGGACGTTCCGCACGGCGTACCGCGGGCTGGTCTCCCCGCTCGGCTGGTCGGACACCGACGTCGCCGACGCGCTCGCCGCCTACACGATCTCGTCGTACATGATCGTCCACGGCGTCACCGAGCTGACCCTCGACGAGCGCATCGGCGCGCAGGCGGTCGTGGCGTCGCTGCGCAAGAAGCTGCTCGCCAACCGGAAGATGCGCCGGACGTCGGCGCGCGGCAAGCAGCTGATGACCGAACGGCTGAGCACGTTCACGGTGATCCAGCTGGCGCAGTTCGCGGGCGGCGACGCCGCGAGCCGGGCGTCCCAGGCGGAGGCCGCGCGAACGGCGGGGCTGAAGACGTTCAAGGGCGACCTCTCGCTGGTCACGATCGGGCTGAAGGGCTTCGAGCCGCGCACCGCGGACAGCGGCCGCTGACGGCGGCCGCCGCGGGACGACCGTCGTCGCCCCGCGACCGGTCAGTAACCGGCGAAGTGGTCGGTCCGCACCCGGCGGACCCCGAGGCGGCGCAGCGCACCGCGGACCGCGTCGACCATCGCCGGAGGCCCGGAGACGTAGCCGTGGCGGCGCCGGGCGTCGGGGACGGACCGCTCGAGCACGTCGGCGGTCAGGCGGTCGGCGGCGACGTGCGTCCATCCGGCGGGCAGGTCGGTCGGCCGGTCCGGGCCGACGAGCACGACCGGAACGCCCGTGGCGGCGAGCTCGTCGCGGTACGGGATGCCCTCACCCGCGGTCACGCCGTAGACGAGGACGACGTCGCGGGGACCGGAGGCCGTCCGCTCCGCGCCCGCGACCGACGCCTCGGCCCGCAGCTGGCTGACGAACGGCGTGACGCCGATCCCGCCGGCGACGAGCAGCAACGGCGTCGAGCGATCGCGCGGGAGCAGGAAGTCCCCGGCGACCGTCGTCGCGGTCACCACGGTGCCCGGCTCCAGGGCCGCGAGGGCGCCCTTGAACGAGCTGCCGCGCTCGGGCGCCTCGCGGACGCCGAAGGCGATCTCGCCCGCCGGCGCCGACGCGATCGTGAAGACCCGGCGCACCCCGCGGCGGTCGGCCCCGCGGTGCGGCAGCGCCAGCTCGGCGTACTGGCCGGCGGAGAACCCGACGGGCCGGAGCGGCTCGAAGGCGTACTCGGCGGTCGTCGGCCCGAGCGCCCGGCGGCCGACGAAGCGCAGCCGCACGCCGCTGCGGCGCGTGACGGCGAACGCGGCCACGTTGCCGAGGACGAGCGCCAGCTCCGGCGTCATGGTCACGGACCCGGCGTGCATCGGCACCGCGAAGAGCACCCCGACGAAGACCGCCAGGGCGAGCTGCTGGTAGCGGCGGCCGGGGAGCGTCAGCGGCTCGCTGAGCATGAAGGCCACGAGGAAGAGGATGGGGTAGGACTGCAGCGCCGTCTGGAGCGCGTCGCCGGTGGACTGGCCGGCGTCGCCCAGGCGGATCGTGATGATCGCCGTGCTGACGACGACGAAGACGGCGGCCATCGGCAGCCGGCGCGTCCGGTACAGGACGAGCAGGCCGGCGACCACGACGTAGGGCAGGAGCTCCTTGCCGCCGATCCACCAGACCGACGCGTTCATCTGCGTGATGCCGACGAAGACCGCGCCGGCGGCCGCGGGGTTCAGCAGGTGCCGCCCGCGGTAGGCGATCACGTACTTCGACAGCGTCGCGACGGTCGCGGCGACGGCGAGGTCCAGCAGGTCGCCGGCGGCGGACGACGGGCAGAAGACGAAGAACAGCAGGAGGCCGGTGATCACGGCCGACTCGCCGTGCGGCGACACGCGGAACAACGGCGCGACGATGCGGTTGGTGACGTAGCTGACGCCGACGGCGACGCACGCGCTGGCCAGGAGCTCGGACGGCTCGTAGCTCAGCGTGCCGGTGATCGACATCACCAGCGCGACGAGCGCGAGCGCGCCGAGCAGCGACGAGACCAGGCGGTACATGGTCACGCGGCCGAGGGTGCGGTCCAGCGGGGCGAGGGCGGCGCCCAGGCGGACGGACGGGAGGGTGGTGGCGATGGTGCTCACGAGAAGAGCTCCCCGGGGAGGTCGGCGGTGCGCTGGGCGTGGCCGTCCGCGAGGAGGCGCACGCCGGAGTAGGCGACGTGGCGGTGCAGCTCGCCCGGCGAGGCGAAGAAGAGGGCGGTGGCGAGGCCGTCGGCCTCCATCGCCGTGGGGCCGATCGCCCACGTCGCGACGACCTCGCGGGTCGGCTCGCCGTCGCGGGCGTCGAGGACGTGGTGGCGGTCGCCGGCCCACGCGCGGCGGTTGACGGCGGAGGCGGCGATCGCGCCGCCGTGCAGCTCGACGACGCCGATCGCCTGCGTCGGGTCGGCGGGGTGCTCGAGCGCGACGCGCAGCGCGTCCGGCCCGGTCGTGCGCAGGTCCCCGCCGGCGTCGACGACGTGGTCGCCGATCCCGTGGGCGGTCAGCAGCTCCGACACGAGGTCGACGAGCTGGCCCTTGCCCGCCGCGCCGACGTCGATCACGACGGGGGCGTGGACGAGCAGCGCGTCGCCGTCCGGGCGCATCGTCGCGTCCCACGCGGGGACCTCGACGGCGCCCGGCGCCGGGCGGAGCGCGTAGTCCGCGCCGTAGCCGTGGTGCTCGAGGGCACCGCCGACCAGCGGGCTGACGGCGCCGCCGGTGAGGTCGTGCAGGCGCCGGTAGAGCCCGAGCAGCGCCCCGGCCTCCGGCGGCATCGCGTAGCGCCCGGCGCTGCGGGAGATCTCCGCCACCAGCGAGTCGTCGCGGAAGCGCGACCACGTGCGGTCGTAGCGGTCGATCAGCGCGTGCACCGCCGGCGCCACGGCGTGCAGCGGCACGGGCGCGTCGATGCGCCACGTCGTCCCGATCGCCTCGAAGTCGAGGTGGTGCCGGGGGCCGGTGCCGGGCACCGGGGCCCGGGGTGCGGGGACGGACACGGTGCTACGACTTGGCGTCGGTCTTGATCGTGTCCAGCGCGGCGTTGAAGCCGCCGCTGGTCAGGGACGAGCCCGCGACCTTCGAGACGTTCAGCGAGTCGATGCTCTTGCCGACGACGACGGCGCCGATGCCGTCCTTGAACTCGCCCTGGAAACGCTTGCCGTTGGGGTCCGTGGCCTTCGGGGTGACGGTGACGGCGCTGATCGTGCCGCCCTTCAGCGTCACCGAGACGCCGATCGACTCGGTGCCGCCGGGCGACTGGTACGAGCCCTCGGCTTGGTAGGTCCCGTCCTTGTAGCCGGCGCTCGTGGCGCCGGAGGCGGTGCTCGCGGTGGTGCCGGCGTCCGCGGCGGTGGTCGTGGCGGCGGCGTCCGAGGACGCGGCGGTGGAGGTGTCGTCGTCGCTGCTGCCGCAGCCGGCGAGGACGCCGGCGGCGGCGACGGTGGTGAGGCCGGTGGCGATCCAACGGGTGCGTACGGAGGTCATGGGTCTCGGGGTTCTCGGCGGTCGGGAGGAGTGGGAGGGCCGTGGTCACGAACGATCGCGCGTCCGGCTCAGAACTGGCTGGGAATAGGACCAAGGTCCGTATAAGGCCTCCGTCAGGGGTGTGACGCGCACCCGCTGGGCGGCGCGCCGTGGGGAGCGGCCGGGCCGCCCTGCGTGATGCGCGAGGCGCCGGCGCGGCCCGCCGGTCGCGGCCTCAGCGCACGAGGTCGCGGTAGAGCGCCCAGCGCGGGTCGCGCTCGGCGTAGACCTGCAGCTGCGCCTCGGGGAACGCGTCCCCGACCTCCCGGCAGCGCAGCAGCGCGGCGCTCGGGGCCCGGCTGTAGAAGACGAACTCGTGGTACCGCGGCGGAGCGCTGAGGACGAGGGCGAGCACGCTCTCGCGGCCCCGCTCGCACGCGGCGACGAGCGCGTCCTCCAGCCGCTGCAGCACGATCGGGGGCAAGCCCTCGCCCAGGACGGTCGCGCCCACCCGGTGCGGGTAGTCGGGGTGGCCCATCACGCGGTCCAGCGCGACGTTGCGGCGGACCTGAAACGGCTTGCCGTCGGGGTCGGTGGCCATGCCCGCGGTGAACGTGGCGCGGGCGGGGATCGGGGTGCCCGGCGGCACGGACCTGCGCTTGAAGAACGGCACGATCGGGCCGGGGAGTCTGCCAGGCCCGGGACCGGCCGGCTCCGGCTGCAAGGCGTCGTCCGCGCCCTACGGCGACGGCGGCGGGACCGTGGGCAGCAGCCGCTCGAAGTCCCCCGCCTTGAACGGCTGCGGGTTCGTCGCGTCGTTCGGGGGCGTGTACGCGTTGTTGGGGATGTCCGCCTTCTGCCCGAGCAGCGTGGCGGGGTCGATGAAGATGAAGAAGCGCGCCCAGCGGCCCTTGTCGTCGCCGTTGGTGCCGATCGCGGCGGTGTTCGAGAACCACGACGCGACGGTCTTCTTCCGCGGCTCGAGCCAGCGGGCGATCGTGGCGGCGTTGCCGAGGGCGGGCTTCGCGGCCCGCGCGGCCGGGCCGGCGGCGTCCAGCAGCGCCGGGGCCGCGTTCAGCACGGGCGAGGCGGCACGCTCGAGCTTCCGGCCGCCCCGCAGGATCGCGTCGACGTCGCCGGCGGTCGCCGGCACCGCGGCGGCTGCGGCGGCGAGGTCGGGGCTCGCGGCGCGCAGGTCGCGGACGACCGGCGTGGCCTCGGCGATCAGCGGCCGGGCGGCGCCCAACGTGGAGCGGGCGGAGGAGAGGAGCTTCGGGGCCTCCTCGACGGTGGCGCGCAGCGCGGTGTCGCGGGCGCCGACGGCGTCCAGCGTGCGCCGGCCGTTCACGACGAGCGCGCGGACGCGGCCGTCGCGCGCGGCGAGCTCGGACACGACGCGGCCGCCGTCCCCGACGATCGTCGCGATGTCGCCGGCCTGGTCCTGCAGCAGCGTCGTCAGCTCGTGGAGCCCGTCGACGCTCGCCCGCAGGCCGGTCACGGCGCCGGCGACCTGGTCCTTCGTGCGCGGCGACGCGGTGGCCTCGCCGAACGTGCCCAGCGCGCGCTGGAGGTGCTTCCGCGTCGGGGCGTCGAGCGCCTCCAGGGCCTCGTCGACCTCGACCGCGGGGCGGACGGCCGACGCGCGAAGCGTGGTGCCGGAGCGCAGCGGCCTCCCGCTCGTCGGCCCCGGGGTGAGGTCGACGTAGGCCTCGCCGAGCGCGGTCTTCGTCCCGACCCGCAGCGCGGTGCCCTGCCGCAGCCGGACGTGCTCGCCGTCGAGGACGAGCTTCAGCGCTGCGCGGCCGCCACGCCGGCTGACCTGCTGGACGTGGCCGACGAGGACGCCGTTGAGCCGCACGTCGGAGCGGACGCTCAGGCCCTGGGTGTCGGGGACCTGCGCGCGCAGCTCGAACGGGTTCCCGGTGCGGACCGTCGGGCCGCCGAAGCGCGCGGAGAAGAACAGGAACAGCGCGACCCCGACGACGACGAAGAGGACGAGCAGCGCGGCGCCGCCGCGGGGGACGTGGCGGTTCACGGGCGGGCCTTCGCCTTCGTCTTCAGGAGCTCGTCGGTGGCGTGCTGCAGGCCCGGCACGAGGAACGGCAGCAGGCACGCGAACGCGTTGGTCTTGCAGACCTGGGCCGCGGCGCCGACCACGGCGGTGGCGGCCTTCGCGCGCTCGGTCGGCGAACCGCCGAAGCCGAAGTTCTTCGGGTTGAACGGCTCGAAGAACCCGAGGCCGCGCAGCAGCGTGCCGTTCTGGTCGGCGGTCGAGAAGATCCCGCTGAAGCGCTCGCCGAGCAGGCCGATGCCGTCCTTGTTGCGGTTGATGTCCGTGACGATCGAGCCGGTGCGGACGGTCGTCGGCCGGAGCACCGGAACGGCGGCCTGCGCGGCCTGCAGCGTGTCGTCCAGAGCGCCGGCCGGCTCCGCCGACGCGTTCGCGGTCTTCCCCGCCTCGCCCAGCAGCCCGTCGATGCCCGGCAGCGCGTCCTTGACGGTCCGCAGCGTGTCGGGCAGCTCGCCGACGGTCGGGCGCAGCGCCGCGAGCGTCGGGTCCAGGTGGTCGCCGAGCTTCCGGACGGACGCGAGGGCCGCGCGGGTCTGCGCGAGCGTGCCGGGCAGCGCCTGCACCGTGGCGCGCACGTCCGCGGCGCCGTCGCCGGTCACGCCGAGGACCTGGCGCGCGGCCACGATCGTCCTGCGCAGCTCGGTGCCGCGGCGACCGGTGGCGGAGAACAGCACGTCGAGGTCGCGGACGAGGCGGGTCAGCGTGGTCCGGCGCTTCGCGAGCTTGCCGGTGACCGACGTCGCGGACGCCGACAGCGGCTCCAGCGAGCGCATCGCGCGGCGCAGCTCCTGCCCCCGCGCGTCGCCGCCGACCCCGCGGTCGAGCTCGCCGACCAGCAGCTGCAGCCAGGTGCGGGTGTCGGCGTCCAGGGTCGAGACGACGCGGCTGAACGGCACGCTGGCGTTCGTGGCGTCCGCGCCGAGGCGGTCGCCGGCCCTCAGGGCCCGGCCGCTGCGCGGGCCGGGGGTCAGCTCGACGACGAGGTCGCCGAGCTGGGAGCGCGGACGAACGGTCGCCGTCGCGCCCGCGTGGAGCTTGCCGGCGGTGTCGTCGTCGAGCCGCAGCCGCAGGACGGCGCGGCCGTCCCGATGGGCGATCCCGACGACGCGCCCGGAATCGACGCCCGCGATCGTGACCGTCGCGTCGTCGCCGGCCTTGATGCCGCCGGCGTCTCGGAAGGTCGCCTCGACGACGTAGCCCTTGCCCGCGAACGGGCCGACCTTGTTGACGGAGAGGACGACGCCGACGAGCAGCAGCCCGATGACGACCAGACCGATGAGCAGCGTGCGGCCGAGCGGCGGCAGCGCGCCGCCGGCGGTGCGGGACGTGCGCCTCACGGCGTGCAGAGCTCCTGGCTCGCGAGGAACGCGGCGATCGGGGCCCCGAGGGCCTGCACGTCGGAGCACGGCGGAACGGGGATGCCGATGCCGGTGATGAAGCGGATCCCGAAGCGCATGAAGTGCCCGTCGCCCTGCTGCAGGGGGCTGTTCGACGGCGGCTGGAACGCGCGGGACGCGCCGCCGCCGCCGGCGAACATGTTCAGGAACGCGACGTACGACGGCAGCTTCAGCGTCGGC
Organism: Patulibacter sp. NPDC049589; assembly: GCF_040675535.1. Lineage (NCBI taxonomy): Bacteria > Bacillati > Actinomycetota > Thermoleophilia > Solirubrobacterales > Patulibacteraceae > Patulibacter > Patulibacter sp. NPDC049589. Next base: position 13,553 of record NZ_JBFAPC010000148.1, read on the forward strand.
GTGGGCTTGGCCAGCGCCGGCAGCAGCGAGGAGTCGAGGCGGTCGATGGTCGGGCGGGCGTCGGCGATCAGGCCGCGGGCCTCCGGGGAGATCGCGGCGGCGCGGTCCAGGACGGAGCGCAGGCTCGCGGTCAGCGGGGTCGCGACCGTGGCGACCCGGCCGGCACGCCGCAGGACCGGCCGCGCCGCGTTCACGGTCGGGGCGACGGCCGGCAGCGCGGGCCGCAGGTCGTCGACGAACGC
>NZ_JBFAPC010000149.1:0-13699 GCF_040675535.1 Patulibacter sp. NPDC049589
CTGTCGCGGACGAGCGACACCTTCGACGGACCGGCGGACAACGCGTGACGCGCGCCTACCTCGACCCGGGTCCGCATCCGCCGGCGCCTCCCGTGCCCGCGTGGGAGGGCCCTCCGGACGACTCGGAGCCGCTGCTGGCCATGCTCCGCTCGACGATCACCAACGAACAGGCCGCGGAGCAACTGCGCGAGTTCCTTCAGGCTCGGCTGCTGGTAGCCATCAGCCCCCGGTTCGGCGATGATCCCGCCGCAGCGGGCGTACGTCCTGCTGGGCGGGGGCATCGCCAGGCTCGGAAGCCCGGTCACCTCGCGGCCTTGGCTTCACCGCGCCGCATGCCCAGCGTCCGGGAGCCGGGACCTTGTCGCACGGAACAAAATACCGGTGGTCAGATTGGTGTCGGCTCCATAGCCCAGGTCACCCATCGACAGCGACACTGTGACGTGCCCAGGGCGACCCCGCCCTCGCATGTGGGAATTTGGTGCTTTCTGTTGGGCAACTGAAGTCGCCGGCCCGCGCGGCCCGCTTCCGGCCCTGACGTCAGAAGCGATGCCGAATCACGACGGCGCGCTTTCCACATCGGTGACCCGTCCCGATGATCAGGCCTTTTTGCAGCCCGGGCGGCTGATCGCGCACTCGAAATGTCGCCGCAACTTACCTGTCCGTAAATGTTTACTTGTGATCGATCATGCTAGAAGATGTCTCACAGCCCCTCAAACTGGCAGGAGAAAGCGATGAAATTTGTCCGATTCGCGGCTACGGTCTCGGCCGTGACGCTGGCGGCCGCCCTCGCGGCATGCGGCTCGTCGGAGAAGACCTCGGAGAAGGAGGCCGGCAGCACTGACAACGCCGGCGCGCTGATCGGTGTGACCATGCCGACCCGTTCCTCGGAGCGCTGGGTCAGCGACGGTGACAATGTCAAGAAGCAGCTCGAGGCGATGGGTTACAAGGTCGACCTGCAGTACGCCGAGGACAACATCCCGACTCAGACCCAGCAGCTGGACAACCAGATCACCAAGGGCGCGAAGCTGCTGATCATCGCGTCGATCGACGGCACCGCGATCACCACGCAGTTGGAGAACGCGAAGGCCGCGAACATCCCGGTCATCGCCTACGACCGCCTGATCCGGGACAGCCCGAACGTGGACTACTACGCCACCTTCGACAACTTCAAGGTCGGTGTGCAGCAGGCCACCTCGCTGCTGACCGGTCTGAAGGTGCTGAACGCGGACGGCAGCCCGGGCACGGCGAAGGGCCCGCTGAACATCGAGTTGTTCGCCGGTTCGCCGGACGACAACAACGCGACGTTCTTCTTCAACGGTGCGATGAGTGTGCTGCAGCCGCAGATCGACAAGGGTGTGCTGGTCGTGAAGAGCGGTCAGACCCAGTTCGAGAAGGCGGCGATTCTGCGCTGGCAGCCGAAGGTTGCGCAGGAGCGGATGGAGAACCTGCTGACCTCCACCTACAAGGGTGGTGTGAAGGTCGATGGTGTGCTGTCGCCGTATGACGGTCTGTCGATCGGTATTCTCTCGGCGCTCAAGTCGAGTGGTTACGGCACCAGCGCGCAGCCGTACCCGATCGTCACCGGTCAGGACGCCGAGGTTGCCTCGGTGAAGTCGATCATCGCGGGTGAGCAGTACTCCACCATCTACAAGGACACCCGTGAGCTGGCCAAGACCACCGTCGCGATGGCGGACGCGGTGCTGAAGGGCCAGACTCCGGAGACCAACAACACCAAGGACTACGACAACGGCAAGAAGGTCGTCCCGTCCATGCTGTTGGAGTCGGTCATCGTCGACAAGAGCAACTACCAGAAGGTGCTCGTCGACAGCGGCTACTACACGGCCGACCAGCTGAACCAGCCGCCACAGCCACCAGCCGACGCCGAGAGCGAACACCACGTTGCCGAGGACCGCCGTCGGCCCCTGACCGATGCGGGACGACACGCGCCCCGAGTTGACGGCGACGATCGTCGCGAGCAGCGGGCCGGGCGCGAGCGACAGCCCGGCGACCAGGACCGAGTCGCCCCACGGGCCGGTCAGCAGCAGCACGCCCTCCAGCAGCATGGCCGCGAAGGCGACGGAGAACAGGAGGGCGCTGAGCGTCGCGAGCGCGAACGTCCGCGAGCGGAAGAGGGCCAGGTCGAGCACCGGCGCGTGGGCACGGTCGACGTGGCGCGAGCGGCGGACGACGCCGGCGAGCAGGACGACGCCCAGGACGAGCAGGCCGATCGTGCGGACGCTCCCCCACCCGCGGTCGGGCGCCTCGACGAGCGCCCAGCAGATGGCGCCGACGCCGGCGACGAGCCCCACCGTGCCGATGGCGTCGGGGAGGCGGCGGTCCTCCTCGTTGCGCGACTCCCGCAGCGCCCGCCGGCCCGCGGCGATCGCGGCGAGCCCGAACGGCAGGTTGACGAGGAAGACCCAGCGCCACGAGAGCGTCACGAGCAGGCCCCCGACGGGCGGGCCGAGCGCCGCCGCCGCGCCGCCGATGCCGGCCCACGCGCCGATCGCGTTGGCGCGGCGCTCCGGCGGGAACGCGTCGAGCAGCAGCGCCAGCGAGCTCGGCATCAGCAGCGCGGCGCCGACGGCCTGGACGACGCGGAAGGCCACCAGGGACGGCACCGACCACGCGGCGCCACACGCGGCCGAGGCGAGGACGAAGACCCCGAGGCCGACGAGGAAGACCTGCCTGCGCCCGAGGCGGTCGGCGAGGATGCCCGCGGGCACCAGCAGCGCCGCGAAGACGATCGCGTAGGCGTTGAGCACCCACGAGAGCGCTGCGACGGACGAGCCCGGGAAGCTGCGCCCGACGTCCGGGAACGCGATGTTGACGATGAAGAGGTCGAGGCTGACGAGGAAGACCGCCGCCGCGACGATCAGCAGCACGCGCCCGGGCGCGGCCTCCGGCCGGTCCGGACCCCGATTCACGGACGACACGACGGGCTCTCAAGTTGCTTCATGCGACTCACGGTAGCAGCGCCCGTCGGAGTCAGTCGGTTCACGCAACCATCGGTGGTACGCTTCGGCTGTGCTGCATCGCGACTACGACACCCAGATCTGCTCGGTCGCGCGGTCGCTCGAGGTCGTCGGGGAGCGCTGGACGCTGCTCCTCGTGCGCAGCGTGATGCTCGGCGTCCGCCGCTTCGACGATCTCCAGGCGCACACCGGCGTCACGCGCAGCGTGCTGACCGCCCGGCTGCGCCGGCTGGTCGACGAGGGCGTGCTGGAGCGCCGCCCCTACCAGGACCGCCCGCCGCGCTACGAGTACGTGTTGACGGAGAAGGGCGCGGGCCTGTGGACCGTCGTCGAGCACCTGCGCCAGTGGGGCGACGAGCACTACCCCGAGCCTGGCGGTCCCCCGCGCCTGATCGAGCACCGCGACTGCGGCGGCCACCCGGACCGCCACCTGCGCTGCGACCGCTGCGGCGCATCACTGGAGATGCGCGACGTCCGTGCCCTGCCGGGCCCGGGCCTCGCCGCCCGGGGGATCGAGCAGGTCCCCGGCGAGCCGGTGCCGACCTCGGGCTGAGTGGTCCGCGCCGACGCGGGCCACCGCCCGCCGTGCGCCGCCGTGCGCCGACCGCCGCGGCCCCCACGAGTCGCAGCCAGCGCCGGCAACACCGGTCGCGGCCACCGCATTCCCCGCGGGTCGTCGCCACCGCGGGTCGTCGCCATCGCGGGTCGCCGCCACCACGAGTCGCGGCCGCCACGGGTCGCCGCCGCCACGGGTCGCCGCCGCCACGGGTCGTCGCCATCGCGGGTCGTCGCCATCGCGGGTCGCCGCCACCACGAGTCGCGGCCGGCTACACCGGCAAGGCGGTCGCCCCGTCCACCGCGGCCCGCAGCACGTCGAGCTGCCGACGCTGCGTGCGGCGCGCCAGGGTCACGACGCGCCGGGCGTGGGCCGGCCGCGCGCAGGGCAGGACGCGCACGAGCGCGGGACCGGCGCCGACCGGGGCGACGCGCACGTCGCCCCACGGCGCCGGCGCGTCGGCGAGCGCCTCCCGCACGAGTCCCGGGACGTCGGCGGGGAGCCCTTCCGCGGGGGAGACGAGGTCGTCGGACTCCAGCAGTCGGGCGTACCAGTCGCCGAGGTCGGCCGCCGCCGCCTCGCGGGCGCGCGTGGCCGTCGCTGCGGAGCCCAGGGCGTCGAGTGCGCGCTTCGCCGCGTCCGCGTCGGGGAGGCGGGCGAGCGCCTGGGTGCAGCTCCAGCCCATGCGGTGGCGTCGGCTGCCCGGGTCCTCCGCGAGCACGACGGTGCGGCGCGTGCTCGTGGCCGGGTGGTGCCCCGCGTCGGCGAGGCGGAGCCACAGATCCCAGTCCTCCAGGCCGCGCGGGTCCTCCCACCAGCCGCCGACGTCCGCGACGAGGGCACGGCGGTGGGCCGTGCGGCTCGGCTCGAAGAGCGGGCCCGCCAGCTGCAGCTCCGGGTGCCAGACGAGGTCCAGGGCGGTCGTGGCCCGTCCCGGCGTCCCGTCGGGGCCCACCCGGTCCGCCCCGACGCAGGCCCACGACGCCCCGCCGTCGAGGAGCCCGCCGAGCGTGGCGAGGTGCTCGGGTCGGGCGACGTCGTCGTGGTCGAGGTAGGCGACGTAGCGGCCGCGCGCCTCGCGCAGACCGACGTTGCGCGGCCCACCGGGATGACCATGGCGGGCGGTGCGCACGAGCCGGCAGCGCGGCTCGCCGGCCGCGAACGCGGCGACCACGTCGTCCGTGTCGTCGTCGGAGCCGTCGGAGACGACGAGCAGCTCCCACGAGCGCTCGCTCTGGGACGCAACCGACCGCAGGGTCGGCAGGATCGCGACCCCGCGGTCCACCGTCGGCACCACCACGGTGAACCGCGGGGCGTCACGCCTGCCGGCGTCCGCGGCGGCGGGGGCCGACGCCGTCCCGGCCGCGCCCGTCGTCCCGGCCGCGCCCGCCTCCGACGCCGCCCCGGCCGCGCGGCCGCTCACCGCAGCGGTCCCAGCACCACGTCCTCGAGTGCCCGCCACGCGGGCCGCTCGCCGGCGTCGATGGTGGCGGTGCCGGCGTCGCGGGCGCCGGCCGGCAAGGCGGTGTCGTCCAGCGCCACCGTCGGGGCGCTGATCGGCAGGTCGACGTCGAGGAACGTCGCCGCGGCGTAGGGGACCTCGTCGTCGCGTGGTGTGCCCGCGGCGATCGTCCCATCCGAGAGCGCCTCGGCGCGCACGATCCCGCGGCGCTCGAGGGTGACGGAACGTCCGGGCCGCGCCGCGTCGACGGCGGCGTCCGACGGCAGCACCAGGCGCACGCCGTCGGCCGTGCGGACGTAGCCGGCGGGAACGGCCTGCGGCAGCGGCGCCGACGCGAACGCGGCGACGACCGCCACGCCGAGCGCGGCCAGCGCCCCGATGCGCCACGCGGGCGCCCCGGCCCGACGGGCCCGCGAGGCGGCACGCAGCGCGGAGGCCACGAGCCACCAGGCGCCCACGAGCACGATCAGGCTGCCCATCCACGTCCCGACGGCCCCGAGGTTGCGCAGCGTCGTCGTCCACAGCAGGACGCCGGTGAGCACGAGATAGACGGGGGCGAGCGTGCAGGCCAGGCCGTACCACGGGACCCAACGCCCGGCGACCCGCTGCGCCCGCGGCGTGCCGAGCAGGCGGTGGGCGACCGCGTGACGGGTCTCGCGCATCGCGTCGCGCCGGAGGTACGGGTGGTCGAGGGCGCTCATCAGCGCGATGTAGCCGTCGAGCTTGACGAACGGGACGGCGTTGACGACGGCCTGGACGTAGCAGAGCAGGGCGAACAGGAGCGCGACCCACGAGACCGCACCGCTGGTCGCCAGCGCGACCGCGGCGCCGAGCGCGCCGAGGGTCGTCTGCACCACCGGCCCGGCGAGCGCGACGGCCACGCGGTCGCTGCGCCGCGGCAGACGCCAGGCGTCCGAGACGTCGCAGAAGAACGCGGGCATGAGGTAGAAGAGCATCACGCCGAGGCGGCTCGGTCGGCCGCCGGACGCCACGAGGGCCGCGCCGTGCGCGAACTCGTGCACGGTCGTCGCCGCGATCAGCAGGCCGACCAGCGCGGCGAGCGCCCCGAGCCCGGGCGGCTGCGCCAGGGCGTCGCCGATCGCGCCGGTCTGTGCCGCCAGCAGCGCGAGACCGGCGACCGCCAGCGTCAACGCGGCGATCGCGGTCGCGCGGCGCGGGATCGCCCGCAGCAGCCCGGCCACCGGGCGCAGCGCGCGCTCGGGATCCAGCAGCGTGAGCTGCACCGTCAGCGGCCGCACGTAGCGGAGCCTCCGGCGTCGCGGCGCCGGGCGCGTCTGCGACTCCAGCAGCTCCATCTCGCCGAAGCGGTCGGCGGTCGAGCGGACGAGCTCCGGGGTCCACGGCGGGCCCAGGCGCTCGGCGAGCTCGGACGGTCGGCGAGCGACGTCGAGGGCGTCGAGCAGCCGGGCGGCGTCGTGGCCGAGGCGCAGGTAGTCGCCCTCGGCGGTCTGGACCACGGCGGGCGCGCCGTCGCCGAGCGTGACGGCGACGGCCGGGTCCCGTCGCGCGACCGGCCCGTCCTCCGGGGCGACGGCCTCCCGGGCCTCGGGGCCCTCCAACGTCGCGACGCTCACGCGGCCCCGCCCATCGGGACGTCGCTGCGGCGGCGCACGCCGACGGCGACCGCGGCAGCCGCCGCGATCCAGGCGATCGCGACCACGATGCCGGCGCCGAGCGGCAGCGTGTCGTAGCCCGTCTCGCCGTAGATGGCGCCCAGGGCGTTGCCGAACAGCAGGTCGAACGGCGTGGACGCGAGCGTCACGAGCCCCGGCTCGAGCAGCAGCATCTGCAGGACCACGACCGCGACGGCGATGGTCGTGCGGGGCAGCAGCGCGCCGAGCGCGGTGCCCCAGAGCGCGGCGAGCACGTTGACCGCCACGACGCCCACGATCGCGCCGGCGACGGTGCCGGAGACGGCGAACGTCACGCCCTGGCCCGGCAGCAGCAGGGCGGCGCAGAGCGTCGCGACGCCGGCCCCGACGAGGCCGAAGACGAGCCCGACGACCGCGGCCACGGTGGCCTTGGCCCCGAGCAGCTCGCGCCAGGACGGACGGGCGAGCCAGGCGCGGGCGCCGTCGCCGGACTGCAGCTCGCCGCTGACGGCGACGGCCCCGAAGAGCGCCGCGAAGAGGCAGAGCGAGAAGCCGTTGCGCACGAGCGCCAGCACGGCCTCCTCGTCCGTCGCCCACTTGCCGTCCCCGGCCTGCTGGGCGAACCCGACGTCGGAGATCACGAGGAACACGGCGCCGAGGAGCAGCAGCGCGACGGCGGCGCGGGTGTAGCGGAGCCGCAGCAGCTCCGCCGAGATCAGACGCTTCATGCCGGCATCTCCTCCATCCGGTCGGGGTGCACGAGCTCGACGTAGCGGTCCTCGAGGCTCGCGGTGCCGCGCGTCAGCTCGCCGAGCGGGCCCGCGAAGCGCACCGTGCGATCGAGGACGACGACGTCGTCCACGGCCTGCTCGAGCTCGGCGAGGTGGTGGCTGGCGATGAGGACGGTGCGTCCCTCGGCGGCGAAGCCGCGCAGCAGCCGGCGGACCCAGCGCACGCCGTCGGGATCCAGCCCGTTGGTCGGCTCGTCGAGGACCAGCAGCTCGGGGTCGGTCAGGAGGGCGGTGGCCAGGGCCAGGCGCTGGCGCATGCCCGTCGAGTAGTTCTTGATGCGCCGCCGCAGCGCGGTGCGGTCGAGGCCGACGGTCGCGCCCAGCCGCTCGAGCCGCGCGTGCTCCACCCCGAGGCGCGCGGCCGCGATGCGCAGGTGCTGCTCGCCGCGCAGTCGCGGCTGGGCCCCCAGGCCGTCCATCGTGACCCCGACGCGCCGCGGTCCGTCGGGCACGTCGGGGTAGGCCGCGCCGAACACCCGGGCGCTGCCGGAGGTCGCCGCGACGAGCCCGAGCAGGCCGCGCAGGCAGGTCGACTTGCCGGCGCCGTTGCGGCCGACGAGGCCGGTGACCCGGCCGGAGCCGGCGGAGAAGCTGACGTCGTCCGCGGCGACGACGTCGCCGTAGCGGCGCGTGAACCCGTCGAACGCGACGGTCGGCGCGCTCATCCGTCGACACCCGCCCGGGTCCAGACGGCGCCCGCCGCGAGCACCGCGACGCTGGCGACGACGACGATCCAGGCGACGGTGCCGCCCAGGGCAGGCATGACGAAGCCGTTGACGAGCACGAGCACGACGGCGAGCGCGAGGAGCGCGAGACCGCGGCTGCGGGTGTCGGAAGTGTTGGTGTCCATGTCCATCCTCCAGGTCGTGCGATACACGGGAGCTGCGGGGGCAGCGGAACCGCCGACCCCGCCGCGCACGAGGCGCGGCGGGGTCGGGGCGTGGAGCTTCGGACCTCGCCCGGTAGGGCGCGGGCCTCAGGTGAACGCGATGGCGCCCCCCGTGGCGGCGGCGTAGCCGACGACGGCCGCGCCGGCCGTGGCGCCGACGGCCAGGCCGGCCTTGACGCCGTCCCAGAAGTCCGGCGCCTCCAGGGGCTCGAGCTCGTCGACCCGCAGGTCGAGCGGGCGGACGTCGAACGCGTCAGCGGTGGTGCTGATGGTCATGTGATCTCCTCGGTGGTGGTTCGTGCGATGGCGGTGAAGCGCGGGGCCTAGGTGAAGGCGACCGCACCCCACACGACGCCGTAGCCGATGACGGTCCCGGCGCCGACGCCGGCCGCCGTGTCCCAGAACCCGGGCGCCTCGAGCGCCTCGAGCTCGGTGACGGCCAGGTCGAGGCCGTCCGGGCCCGCGGCGAGGGCCGCCCGGTCGAACCCGTCGACGCCGTGCGTCGGGCTGGTGATGGTGTCGTGCTGCATCATGGATCTCCTCCTTCGGGGTGTGATCGATCTGCGCGGGCGTCCGCGCACCGGTCCCTCAGACGAGGGGGTGCGGTGCGCCTACGGCACCGCTGAGCGCGGGGTCATGAGTCAGTCCTGTCCGGTCGTGGGTGGAGCGCACGCGGTCGGTCAGCCACGTGCTCGTGAGTCGCTCGTTCAGACGCAGGGGCTGGAGCCCCGGGACGAGCACCCGCGCGACGTGCCAGCCCATCGCGCGGATCTCGGCGGGCAGCCGGTCGCCCAGGTCGCAGACGAGCGGGCGCCCGCCGTCCGCGACGACCGCCGCCAGGGCGCCGGCCAGCGAGAGCGGCGCGGGCGCGGAGGGCAGCGTGACGGCGTCCGTCGAGCGCCAGGCGTCGACCCATCCGGCGAGCGCCGCGCGGCCGGGGTCGGAGACGAGCCAGCGGGCGCGGGCGACGTCGTCGTCGATCGGGGCGGGTGCGACGCCGGCCGGATCGGGGGCCCCGCCGGTCGGGTCGAGCTCGGTCCCCTCGGCGTCGGCGCCCTCGGGCCCGTCTCCGGCGGGAGCGTCCCGGCAGAGGCCCAGGAGCTGGCGGAGCTGGAACGCCTCCTGCAGGGCGCCGAGCAGCGCGGCGGACGGCTCGTCGGTGAGCTTCACACCGAGGCCGGAGACCACGCCGTCGGCGGCGCGCAGGGCGACGAGGACGACGGGGCGATCGGGCAGCGCGGTGGGCACCGTGGCGGCGACGACCTCGACGCGGAGGGCGTCGGCGGCGCGCAGCAGCGCGCGCAGCCGGCGGGCGGAGCGGCCCGGGGCGGCGTCCGAGACGTCCGGCACCACGGTGCGGCGGGGCACCGCGCCCGCGCTCCACGCGCACTGCACCGCGTCCCGCTCGACGATCTCGTAGAGCGCGTTGCGGACGGCGTGCTCGAGGTCCCCGCCGGCGGCGGCCCCCGAGGGCCCGACGTCGACGCCGGGCTCGCGGGCCGGCCGGTCGTCGACCAGGGCCCGCGGCACCGCCACGATCCGGCCCGTCGCCGCGTCCGTGGCCGGGACGGTGTCCAGCGGCGTCACGCCCGCCGGCCACCACGCGGTCATCGCGGGCGGACCCGGCGTCGCCAGCCGCCGGTCCAGCCCGGGCAGCGTCGCGGCGCGGACGGGGCCGCCGGCCCGCAGGGCGAACCGCTCGACGGCCTCGCCGGCCCCGCGCAGGAGCGCATCGGCGGGGGAGACGCCCAGCGCGCCCACGAGGTGGAGCGTGAAGGCGCCGGCGTCCCCGCGCCGGTCGCCGAGGTCCGCAGCGGCCGTCCACATGGGCCGCTCGGGCGCGTCCGGGGCGAGCACGTGCGAGGACGTCACGACGCCGGCGTCGGGATCGAGGGTGCGGCGCGCATCGATCATGCCGCGACCGCCCGGTGCGGCACGGGGGTGGAGGGCGCGTCGTCCGTGCCCGGCCCGGTCGCGGGCCGCGCGTCGTGCGTGCCCGGCCCGGGCGGCAGCGCGTCCCGGAGCAGCTCGAGCACGTCGGCGTGCCGGAGCCCGGCGAGCGCCGGCAGCCCGCCGCCCCAGGCGCGGACGGTGCGCCGCGCGAGGGCTTCGAGGTCGACGGGCGGCAGCGCGTCGGGCATGGCGCGCCACGCGGTCAGGCGCTCGCGTGGAGCGGACGCGTCGTGGGGATCCGCCCCGATCGCGCGGTAGGCGCGGGCGATGGCGTCCGCCCGTCCCCAGCGCTCGTCGCCGGCCGCGGCGCGCGCCCACAGCGCGGGCAGCAGCACGGCGGTCGCGGGGATCTTCGCGATCCCGGTGACCGACGACAGCTCGTTGGCGAGGTACCAGGCGCGGTGCGAGAACGGGCTGCGCCCGCGGTGGTAGTCGCGCTCGTGGGTGGCGCCGGAGAGCAGCGCGACGGCGCGCCGCTCGTCGGCCCGCAGTCGCCGACGCGCGGCGTGGTCGGCGAGCGCGGCCAGCCGCGCGGCATCGCGCAGCGCGCGGGCGTCGCGCTGCTCGCCCGCGCCGCCCGATCCGACGTACGGCCCGATCGCCCGCAGCAGCGCCTCGACGACGCCGTGGCGCTCGAGCGCTCCGGGCAGGCCGGCGGTCGCCGCGGCCGGGCGGACGACGACGTCGGGCCGCAGCCTGTCGCCGACCGCGAGCCGCCGCTGCCCGTCGACGGTCAGGCACGCCGTCGGCGAGCACTCGCTCCCGGTGCCGAGCGTGGTCGGGACGGCGACGAGGCGCGGGCGCCGGCGTCCGGCCTCGCCCAGCGCTACGAGCCCGGAGCGGCCGGGGCGGCGCAGCACGGCCGCGGCGACCGGGTCGACGGCGACCGCGAGCCGCTTGGCGAGGTCCAGCACGCGACCGCCCCCGACCGCCCAGACGGTGTCGAACGCGGTGAGGCACCCGACGTCGGGCGCCGCATCGGCCGTCGCAGGCTCGACGGGGACGACGACGGCACCGGCCGGCACGTCGGCTGTGATCCAGGCCGGCAGCGCGCCGTCCGGCGCCACGCCGCGGTCCAGCAGCACGAGGGTGCGGGTCATGCGGCGGCTCCGGTGGGCACGCGGACGGCGTCGTCCGCGGCGGCGATCGCGACGGCGACGAGGCGTTCCAGCTCCTCGTCGGTGGACACCAGCGGCGGGACGAGCTGCAGGCCGTGCGGGGCGGGATGCAGCACGACGCCGCGGTCCAGGCCGGCCTGCACGGCGCGGCCGACGACGTCCGCACCGACGGGCGCGCCCGCGTCGTCCGTCAGCTCGAGGGAGCGGAAGAGCCCGCGCCCGACGTGACCGGACGCGCAGGGAAGCGTGGCGACGGCGTCGTCGAGCAGCGCGCCCAGGCGCGCGCCTGCGGCGGCGGCGCGGCCGACGACGTCGTCGGCGACGAAGGTCTCCAGCACGGCCTCCGCGGCGGCGGTGGCCAGCGGGTGCCCCGCACCGGTCTCGGCGTGCACGAGCACCGCGCCGGCGTCGGAGAAGCGGGTGGCGATCCCGGAGGAGACGACGACCGCAGCGCCGGGCACGGCGCCGTTCGTCAGCCCCTTCGAGAGCAGCACGAGGTCGGGGACCACCGGCCAGCGACGGTGGCCGAGGTCGACGCCGAGCCGACCGAATCCGGTCGCGACCTCGTCGGCGATCACGTGCGCGCCGGCGGCACGGGCGGCGCGCAGCGCGTCCTCCACGCCTCGCGACAGCGGTGTCGTGCCGGAGCCCAGGACCGGCTCGGCGACGACGCAGGCGACCCGGTCCCCGTGGCTGCGCAGCAGGCGCACCAGCGGCTCGGGGTCGACGGGGTCGACGAAGCGCACCTCGCGCTGGTCGATGCCGTAGAGACGCTGCAGCACGTCCTCGCCGGTGTGGGCCGCGGCCCCGAAGGTCAGGCCGTGGTACCCGCCGCGAAACGCCACGACGATGCGCCGACGGTCGTCGCCGGCCAGCGCGTGGGCCTGGCGGGAGAGCTTCACGGCGACCTCGTTCGCGGCGCCGCCCGACGTCGTCCACACGACGTGGGAGGAGCCGGGCCCCACGAGCTCGACGAGGGCGGCGGAGACGCGCTCGGCGGACGCGTGCGAGTAGCGGAAGAGCGGCAGCGCCCCGGCGGTGCGCGCCGCGCCGACGATCGCGTCGGTCACGCGCGGGTGGCCGTGGCCGAGGTTCGCGTTCCACAGGCCGCTGGTGCCGCACAGCCGCTCGCGGCCGTCGGCGAAGGCGACGCGCGTGCCGCGGGCGCCGACGGCGACGCGGTCGTCGGGGAGCCCGTCGCCGAGCGGCACGAGGGCGGGCCAGACGGCGCTCATGCGACGGCCCTCCCGAGCTCGAGCACGACGGCGTCGCCGGACGCTCCCGCCGCGGGCAGCGGGTGCCGGCCCAGGACGGCGAGCCCGGCGGCGAGCGCCTCGCGCTCCACCGTCCCCGCGGCGACCACGCCGACGATCGACCGGAGCGCGACCGGCGCGACGGGTCGCCCGTCCACGACGCTCGGCAGCACGAGCACCTCGCGGCGCGCGGCGGCGACGTCGACCCGCTCGACGAAGGTGGCGAGCAGGCCGTCCTGCGGCAGCGCGAGGAGCTCGACGGCCTCCTCGTCGGCGGTGGGCGCCGCGACGTGGGCGGAGACGAGCAGCCGACCGTCGGGGGCCAGGGCGGCGGCGACGCTGGCGAGCAGTCGCGCGCGGCCGACGGCGGGCAGCAGCGAGATCGAGGTCGCGCCGAGCACGACGAGGGCCGTGCCGTCCGGCAGGTCGGTCGTGGTCGCGTCGTCCCGTCGCAGCACGACGCGCCGGGCGATCGCGTCGGGGGCCGCGGCCAGCCGGTCGGCGAGCAGGCCGAGCATCGCCGGGGCGGTGTCGACGGCGAGCACCGAGGAGGCCCGGGCGGCGAGCGCGAGCGTGAAGCGCCCGGAGCCGGCCGCGAGGTCGACGACCGGGCCGCGAGCCCGAGCCCGACGCGCGAGCCGGGCGACGAGCGCCACCTCGGCGGTGTCGCGGGCGGCGACGGCGTCGTAGACCCGCGCGCCGAGCGGCCCGTAGAGGTCCTCCTGCGGCAGCGCCGCGGCGGCCGCGAGGGCCTGGCCGAACAGCGACGGGGCAGCGGACCGGGCGGCGGACGGGGCCTCTGCGGCGCCCGACGGGCGGGTGGTCGTGGTGGTGACCGCGGTCATCCGTCGGCCACCGGCAGCGTGAGCCCCGCCCCGGAGAGTCCGGTCCGGACCTGCGCGATCGCGGCAGCGGCGGTTCCCGGATCCACGCCGAGCTCGTCGGCCACCCGCGATGCGGCGGCCGGCGCCGTGCCGGTCGCCGCCAGGGCGTCGACGACGACGGCGGCGTCGGGTCCGATCGCGACGCGCCGGGCCCCGTCCGCGCCGGCGACGACGGCGCCCTGCGGGCCGTGCAGCAGCACGGGCC
>NZ_JBFAPC010000150.1:0-13622 GCF_040675535.1 Patulibacter sp. NPDC049589
GCGTCACGAAGCACTACCCCGGGAGCGCCGCCCCTGCGGTGGAGGACTTCTCGCTGACGATCCCCGCCGGCGAGATCGTGGTCTTCGTCGGCCCGTCGGGCTGCGGCAAGACGACCACGATGCGGATGATCAACCGCCTCGTCAAGCCGACCGGCGGCCGGATCATGATCGGCGGCGACGACAGCGCGAAGCTCAAGGCCGACGACCTGCGCCGCCACATCGGCTACGTCGTCCAGCAGGCCGGCCTGCTGCCGCACCTCACGGTCCGCCAGAACATCGAGACGGTGCCGCGGCTCCTCGGCTGGAAGAAGGGCCGCACGAGCGAGCGCGCCAGCGAGCTCTTCGACCTCGTCGGGCTCGACGAGGCGGAGTTCTCCGGCCGCTACCCGCGGGAGCTCTCCGGTGGCCAGCAGCAGCGCGTCGGCGTCGCCCGCGCGCTCGCCGCCGACCCGCCGATCCTGCTGATGGACGAGCCGTTCGGCGCGCTGGACCCGATCACCCGCGACCGCCTGCAGTCCGAGCTCCTGAAGATCCAGCGCCGGGTGCGCAAGACGATCGTCTTCGTCACCCACGACATCGACGAGGCGATCAAGCTCGGCGACCGCGTCGTCGTGCTGAAGGAGCGGTCGAAGATCGCGCAGCAGGGCGCACCGGACGAGATCCTCGCCGCCCCGTCGGACCGCTACGTCCGCGCGTTCATCGGCGGCGGCGCCGCGGTCAAGCGCCTGCACCTGGTGCGCGTCGAGGACCTGGAGCTCGAGCCGTACCCGGCGTTCTCGCACCCCGACGGCTACGACGCCATCCTGCGCGAGGTCGACGAGAAGCGCTACCGCTACGCGCTGCTCCTCGACGACCGGGGCCGGCCGCAGCGGTGGCTGCACCGCGACGAGCTCGCCGACCGACCGCAGCACCCCGAGCGCGAGGGCCAGGAGGTCACGGGCGTCGTCACCGCCACGACGACCCTGCACGACGCGATGGACGAGATGCTGAGCTCCGGCACCGGCGTCGTCCCCGCCGTCGACGACCGCGGCGCCTACCTCGGCACCGTCCGGCTGGACCAGGTGACCGCGGCGCTCGAGCAGATCCACCACCGCACGCAGGCGGAGCAGGACGACGCCGCGCCCGTGCGCACGGTGGCGGAGATCACCGGAGAGATCGACGGTCGCGAGATCGCCGCGGAGCAGGAGCGCCTCGCGGCCGCCGAGGACCCGCGATGAGCCGCGGGAGCGTCCTCGTCCGGCTGCTCGCCACGCCCGTGGCCGTCGTGATCACGCTGGTGCTGATCTACGTCCTGGTCGGCAAGCAGACGGACTCGATCGCCGTCTCGTCGCTCAGCGGCTCCGACGGCGCGACGTCCGCCCACGCCTACGACGGCAACGTCGTCACCGCGCTGCTCCAGCACCTGCGGCTGGTCGCCGTCTCGGCGGTCGTGGTGCTGCTGCTCGGGATCCCGCTGGGGGTCCTCCTGACCCGGACGCGGTCGCGGGCGGTCCGCTGGATCGTCAACGGCTCGTTCAGCGCCGGCCAGGCCGCGCCGGTCATCGGCATCCTCGTGCTGCTCGTCATCTGGGCCGACGGCCTGAAGTGGTGGATCCCCTACGTCGCGCTCGTGGTCTACGGGACGCTGCCGGTGATGCGCAACACGGTCGAGGGGATCCGCAACGTCGACCCCGGCCTGATCGACGCCGCCCGCGGACAGGGCTTCTCCCGCCAGCAGGTGCTGACGAAGGTGGAGCTGCCGCTCGCGGTGCCGATCATCCTGGCCGGCGTCCGGACCGCGCTGGTGCTGCTCGTCGGCACGGCGACGCTCGCGACGTTCGTCGACGGCGGCGGGCTCGGGGACATCATCAACGACGGCATCTCCAACCAGCGCGACGCGGTGCTGCTGACCGGCGCGATCCTCGCCGCGGTCCTGGCGGTCACGATCGACTGGCTCGCCGGCCTGGCGGAGCGCTACCTCAGCCCCAAGGGCCTGCGCGGGGCGCCGGCGTGAGCCGCCTGCGCGTCGCCGCGGCCGCGGCCGCGGTGAGCGGGGTCCTCGCCCTCGCCGGCTGCGGTGCCTCGTACACCGGCGGCGGCGACGGCCCGCTGAAGGGCGCCAAGATCGCGTTCGGGTCCAAGAGCTTCACCGAGCAGAAGGTGCTCGGCCAGATCGCCGTGCAGTACTTGCGGCACGAGGGCGCCGACGTCTGGGACCAGACCGGGCTCGTGAGCTCCGCCGCCGTCCGCGACTCGCTGACGCGCGGCGACATCGACGCGTACTGGGAGTACACCGGCACGGCGTGGCTGACGTACTTCGGCCACGACAAGCCGATCCCGGACGCGGACCGACAGTTCGACGCCGTCGCGAAGGAGGACGCCTCCAAGAACGGCATCGACTGGATCGACCGCGCGCCGCTGAACAACACCTACGCGCTGGCGACGTCGGCGAAGAACGCGAAGGCGCTCGGCGTCGACTCGCTCGGGCAGCTGAAGGCCCTGCTCGCCGGCCCGAAGGGGTCGAAGGTGACGTTCTGCGTCGCCGCGGAGTTCGCCAACCGGCCCGACGGGTTCCCCGGGGTCCAGAAGGCCTACGGCTTCAAGGCCCCCGGCGGCCGGATCAAGCGCCTGGACGAGGGCCTGATCTACTCGCAGACCGCCAACGGCACCTGCACGTTCGGCGCGGTCTTCGAGACCGACGGCCGGATCAAGGGCCTGGACCTGACGACGCTGAAGGACCCGGACCGCTTCTTCCCGCCCTACAGCGGCGCGATCTCGATCCGCGCGTCGGTGCTGAAGAAGCACCCGCAGATCGAGCGGTTGATGAAGCCGATCGCCGAGAAGCTGACGACGGCGAAGATGCAGGAGCTCAACGCGAAGGTCGACATCGACGGCCAGCTCCCCGACAAGGTCGCGAAGGACTGGCTGAAGGACGCGGGCTTCACCGACTGACCGCGCGGTGGTGTGCGCCGCGGGTGCCCGCCTCGCCGACGGCGGCGGGTGCGGGCACGGCGCCCGGAGCGGCCCGGCCGCCGCCCGCCGACTACCCTGGGGCGTCGATGTCCCTGACCGTCATCAAGCTCGGGTCCAGCGTCGTCGTCGACGACGGCGGGCGCCTGCGCCGCGACCTGCTCGCCGCGCTCTGCGCCACCGTCGCGGCCCGGCACCGGGAGGGCGAGCGGTTCGTCCTCGTCTCCAGCGGCGCGATCGCGCGCGGGATCGAGGAGCTCGGACTGCCGGGCCGCCCGACCACGATCGACGCGCTCCAGGCCGCCAGCGCGGTCGGCCAGGGCCGGCTCTTCCGCTCGTGGGACGACCTCTTCGCCGCCGAGTCGCTGATCGCGGCCCAGGTGCTGCTGACGCTCTACGACCTGGGCGACCGCGAGGCGTTCGTCAACGCCCGCCGGACGCTGGCGAAGCTCGTCGAGCTGCGCGCCGTCCCGGTGATCAACGAGAACGACACCACGACGACGGAGGAGATCTCCTTCGGCGACAACGACCTGCTGGCGGCGCAGGTCGCGATGATGCTCGGCGCCGACCGGCTCGTCCTCCTGACGTCCACCGACGGCCTCTTCTCCGCCGACCCGCGGCAGGACCCGACGGCCGAGCTCGTCCGCGAGATCCACGACGTCGAGCAGGCGCTGGCGGACAACGACGTCGGCACCACGACCTCGTCGCTCGGGACCGGGGGCATGCGCTCCAAGGCCCTGGCGGCGGACATGGCGGCGGCGGCGGGGATCCCGACCGTCGTGGCGTCCGGGCTGCGGCCGGAGGCGCTCGCGCGCGTCCTGGCCGGTGAGGACGAGGGGACCCGCTTCGTCGCCGGCGACGCCCGCTGGTCGAGCTTCAAGCTCTGGCTGCGCTACGCCAAGCCCGCCCGCGGCACGATCGACGTCGACGACGGGGCGCGGCGGGCGCTGTCGCGCGACGACACGTCGCTGCTGCCGGTCGGCGTGACCGGCGTGACGGGCGACTTCCAGGTCGGTGACGCGGTCGACGTGCGCTGCGGCGGCGACCTCGTCGCGAAGGGGATCTCCGGCTACGCGTCCGGCGCGCTGCGCCTGGTCATGGGCGAGCGGACCGAGCGGATCCGCGAGCTGCTGCCGCAGGCCCCGGCGGAGGCGGTCCACCGCGACCGCCTCGTCGTCCTCTAGGAGGGGAGCGGGCCCCGGCCGAGCGTCCCGGGGACGCGACCGCATCAGGAGGCGTCGAGGCTCGGGCCACCCGAAAGGGGACCGGCCCCCGGGCCGTCGCGCTCAGACGAGCCCCGCGTCGTGCGCGAGCAACGCGATCTGGACGCGGTTGTTGCGGTCGAGCTTCTGCAGGACACGCGAGACGTGCGCCTTGACGGTGGCGACGCTCATGAACAGCTCGGCGCCGATCTCGGCGTTCGAGGCGCCGCGGCCCAAGGCGACGGCGACCTCGAGCTCGCGATCGGTCAGCTCGGCCAGGGCGGCGAGCGCCTGCGCCTTGCGGTCGTCGGCGGCCGGGTCGGTGACGCGGTCGATCAGCCGCCGGGTGACGCCGGGGGAGAGCATCGCCTCGCCCGCGGCGACGAGCTCGATCGCGCGGACGATCTCCGCCGGCGGGGTGTCCTTGAGCAGGAAGCCGCCGGCGCCGGCGCGCAGCGCGTGCATCACCTGGTCGTCGGCGTCGAAGGTCGTCAGCACGATGACCTCGGGGGCGCCGTCCGGACCGTCGCGGCGCGCCCGCAGGCGCTCGGTGGCGGTGAGCCCGTCCAACCGCGGCATCCGGATGTCCATGAGCACGACGTCGGGTCGGTGCTCCTGCACCGCGGCGGGGACCTCGTCGCCGTCGCTGGCCTCGCCGACCACGCGCACCGCGGGGCTGCCGGCGAGCATCATCGTCAGCGCCGAGCGCACGAGCGCGTCGTCGTCGACGAGCAGGACGCGGATCGGGGCGCTCACCGTGGGCTCCGCACGACGCGCTGGGTGCTCACCGGGGCCACGGCAGCCAGGCTCGCAGACGGAAGCCGCCGTCGGCGGTCGGACCGTGCTCGAGCCGTCCGCCGGCCAGAGCGGTGCGCTCGCCGAGCCCGACGATCCCCGTGCCCGAACCGGGGATCCCGTCGCCGGCCCGGGCCGCGCCGTCGGCCCGGCCGACCGGGGCCGGGTTGCGGATCTCGACCGTGACGCCCTCGGGCGGCGTGCCGGACACGACGACGTCGACGAGGGCACCCGACGCGTGCTTGCGGGCGTTCGTCAGGCCCTCCTGGACGACGCGGTAGACGTTGCGGCCCGTCCCGGCCGGCAGCGGCGTGCCGGGGTCGACGTGGACGTCGTCGCGGATCCGCATGCCGGCGGCGCGGGACTCGGCCAGGAGCGCGGGGACGTCGCCGAGCGTCGGCTGCGGGCGCGTCGTCGAGGTCGGCTCGGCGGCCAGGTGGTCGTCGCCGCGCAGCACGCCGATGACCTCGCGCAGGTCCTCCAGCGCGAGGTGCGCGTTGGTGCGGATGACCCCGGCGGCCCGGGCGACCTCCTCCGGCGACGCGTCGGGCCGGAACTCGAGCGCCCCCGCGTGCATGCTCAGCAGCGAGATCCGGTGGGCGAGGACGTCGTGCATCTCGCGGGCGATCCGCGCGCGCTCGTGGTCGCGGGCCTGGGCGACCTGCAGCTGCTGCTCGGACTCGGCCCGCCGGGCCCGGTCGCGCAGGCTCAGGATCAGCTGCCGCCGGCTGCGGACGAACATGCCCCAGCCGACGATCGCGGCGCAGGCGACCAGGACCAGCATCAGGTTCCAGCCGTAGGCGAGCTCGTGGTCGGGGTGGACGCGCGCGAAGATCGCGGCGGAGACCACGTTGAGGACGACGACCGGCGTCAGGACACGCCACGGGCGGTGCACCGCGACCGTGAAGAGGAGGACCGCAGCCGGTCCGGCGGCGACCGCGGAGACGCTGCTGGCGGCGGCGACGGCGAGCGCGGCGGCGACCGGCCACCGACGCCGGACCCAGAGCGCCAGGAGCGACGCGGTCCCGACCGCCAGGTCGACCGCCGCCAGCGGGCTCGGGGCGATGCCCCCGGGGAACGCGTCGGAGTACGTCAGCACCCCGATCAGCGCCGCGGCGAGGAAGACGAGCCCGTCGACGACCCAGTCGCGGGACGTCCGCTCGATGCGCGTCCCCGGCGGGAGCAGGTCGCGCTCCGCGAGGCGGACGATCCGGGGGACGGGGTCCGGGACGGGCGTCGCGGGTGCGGGCCCGGACGGGCCCGCGGGCGGCTGGCGCGGCCCGTCGGCGGGGACCAGGTCCGGGGCGGCGTCGGAGGGGCCGGTGGTGGGCGTGGGATCCATCCGCGTGCGGGGAGGGGTGGCGACGGCCGGACGGCCGGCGCGCGCCCCGCCGTCCCCGCAGCGTACGGCGCGCCCGCCGCGCCGGCCACGGCCGAAGGTCGAAGGGACCCCCGACCGCGGTAGGGGGTGGCCGCGCCTCCCGGCGCCCGGGAGCCCCGCCCCGCCGCGCCCGGGACCGCTTGACGGCTGCGGCGCCGCGCCGAGCACCGACCGACGGCCGCCCACGGACCGACCGACGGCCGATGTGGCGCGGGCCCCGCCCCGGGAACGTGGCGGTCGTGATCCACGTCGAGAACCTCACCAAGCGCTACGGCGCCCACGTCGCCGTCGACGACGTCTCCTTCTCCTGCGAGGCGGGGACCGTCACCGGCTTCCTCGGTCCCAACGGGGCGGGCAAGTCGACCACCATGCGGATGCTCTGCGGGCTGGCGCCGCCCACCTCCGGGCGGGCCACCGTCCTCGGGGTCCCGTACCGCGAGCTGCCCAACCCCGGCCGCGAGGTCGGCGTCCTGCTGGACGCCTCCGCACAGCACGCCGGCCGCACGGGCCAGGAGGTCCTGACGCTCGCCGCGAAGACCCTGGGCATGCCGTCCTCGCGCGTCCCCGAGATGCTGAACACCGTCGGGCTCGAAGGCCCCGCGGGCCGGCGGCGCGTCGGCGACTACTCGCTGGGGATGCGCCAGCGCCTGGGCCTCGCCCACGCGCTGCTCGGCGACCCGCGCGTGATCGTGCTCGACGAGCCGGCCAACGGGCTGGACCCGGAGGGCATCTTCTGGATGCGCGGCGTCCTGCGGGACTTCGCCGACCGCGGCGGTGCCGTGCTGCTGTCGTCCCACCTGCTGCACGAGGTCGAGGCGGTGGCCGACCGGCTCGTCGTGATCGCCGGCGGCAAGATCGTCGCCGACGGGACCAAGGACGAGCTGCTGAACGCCGGCGGCGTCCTGGTCCGCTCGTCCGACCGCACCGGACTGCGCCGGGCGCTGGCCCTGGCCGACCTGCCGTCGACCACCACGACCGACGGCGCCCAGCTCGTCGACGGGGACGCCGAGGCCGTCGGCCGCGCCGCGCTCGCCGCCGGCGTCGTCCTCACCGAGCTGCGTCCCGCGGAGACCGCGGGCCTCGAGCAGCTGTTCCTCTCGCTGACCTCTGGCGGGACCACCACCACGCAGGAGCAGGCCGCATGAGCACCGACGTCCACACCGAGCTGATCCGCGCCGGCCGCCCGGTGGCCGTCGCTCCCCGCGGGGCGGGCTCCGAGGAGGACCCCCGCACCCGATTCGCCGCCCCGACGGCGTGGCGGCTCACGACGGTCGAGCTGCGCAAGGCCGTCGACACGCGCGCCGGCCGCTGGCTCCTGATCGCGTCCGTCCTGCTCGCCGCCGCCGTGGCGATCGCCCGCGGCGTCACCGGCGCCGCCGCCGACCGCACGTTCGCGGACTGCCTCGAGCTGGCGCTGCTGCCGTTCGGGATCCTGCTGCCGGTCCTCGGCATCCTGCTGATGACCGGCGAGTGGTCGCAGCGCACCGCCCTGGCGACCTACGCGCTCGTCCCCGACCGCGCGCGGATCACCTGGGCGAAGGTCCGGGCCGGGCTCCTGATCGGGCTGGGCGCCGCCGTCGCGAGCGTCGTGGCCGCCGCGCTCGGCAACGCCGTCGGCATCGCGGTCGGCGGCGCCGACGGCAGCTGGTCGATGTCGCTCGGCGACCTCGGGCAGACGCTCGCGGCGCAGGAGCTGAACCTGCTGATGGGGGTCGGCTTCGGGCTGCTGCTGATGAGCCCCGCCCTGGCGATCGTCGCGTTCTTCGCGCTGCCGACCGCGTTCACGGTCCTCGGCGAGACGGTCTCGTCGCTGGAGTCGACGTTCCGCTGGATCGACCCCAACCGCGCGTTCGACCCGCTGCTGAACGTCGACGTGCACGCCGGGGACTGGCCGAAGATCCTCGTCTGCGCGCTGCTGTGGGTCGGGGTGCCGCTCGTGGCGGGGATCGCCCGGACGCACCGCCGCGAGATCAAGTGACGGACGGGGTCCCGCGGGCCGGTGGCGGGCCGCGGCTCGGCTCCGCCACCCGTCGTCCGCGCCGGCCCGCCGTGACGGTCGGCGTCGGCGCGGGACCGCACCGGCCCCCGTCCTCCGACGGGGGCCGTCGCCGTCAGTGGCAGTAGTCCGCGGTCGACGTCCAGTCCTGCGAGCGGTAGATGAACGTCATCTCCGGCCGGAGGCCCCACGCGGGGACGCGCACCGAGAAGTCGTCGACGCCGCCGCACTCGTCGCCGTCGCCGCCGACGTAGAACGCGAGCCCCTTGGCGACCGCCGCCGCCTCCGCCGGGGTCGTGTCGCCCAGGAAGTAGCGGCGGCCGACGTGGAACGGCTCGGTGCCGGGGACGCCCGCGCCGTAGTACGTGGGGCGCTCGTCGCCCGCGATCTTCCGGAGGTTCGCGGCGACGATCCCGCGCGAGGTCACCCAGGTGGTGGCCTTGTCGTCGGTCAGGAGCCGCAGGACGCGGTCGTCGGACGCCGGCGTCGCCGCGTCGGGCGCCACCGCGGCGTGGGTGGTGTTCAGCCACTTCGACCCGGTCCGCACGTCGACCGTGGCGAGCGCGTCGACCATGCCGGCCTCCGTCGTGCGCGCGGTCGTCCAGGCGACGTTCCCGGCGCCGGCGGCGACCGTGGTCGCGGTGCTCCACGTCCCCAGGGTGCGGACGTAGCGGCGCTGACCGGGCTTGCGGGTGCAGGCCTTCAGCGTCGTGCCCTCGCGCCAGACGCGCAGGTTCGGGCTCGTCGCCTTGACGATCGTCTTGCCGGTCGTCGGGCAGGGAGTGTGCTTGGCCGCGGCGGCGGATCCCGCGCCGGGCCCGGCGAGCAGGGCGGCGCCGAGCGCCACGGTCAGCAGCGGGGCGCCGAGGAGGGCGCGGGGGGTGCGGGAGGTGCGGGGCATGGTGCGTGGTCCGTCGGTTCGGTGTGGGGTGGGGAAGGAGGACCGGGCCGGTCGCCCGGGTCGTGGGTGCTGGTGGGAACACGTCGCAGGACGCGTTCGGAGCGGTGGCGGGACCGAGGTGGGACGACCGAGGTGGGACTCCGCTCGCGGGCGGGATCCGCGCGTCCGGTGCGGCGCGCGCGGCCGGGTGTCCGCGGTCCCGGGCGGTTCGCCCGGCGCCCCCGGCACGTCCTGCGGGGCGGGCGACGACCGGACGGCGCAGCGCGGGCGGAGGGCCCGGCCGGCCGGGTGGGTCAGCGGCAGATGTCCGGGTCCGCGACCGCGTCGCGGGTGTCGTAGACGAAGCCGAGCTCCGGCTGGCCGCCGATCGCCGGGACGAGGACCTTGAACTCGTCGCTGCCGCCGCAGTCGTCGTGCTCGCCGCCGACCGTGAGCCGGATCCCCTTGGCGGCCGCGGCGGCGCCGGACGGGCCCGCGTCGCCGAGGAAGAACCGGGAGCCCTGGTGGAACGGCGGGGGCGTGCCGCCGTCGTCCGCGACCGCGTCGGGGTCCAGCCGGCGGGCGGCGAGGTTGACGACGCCCCGCGCCGTCACCCAGGCGGTGCCCGTGTACGTGGTGATGAGCCGCAGCACGCGGTCGTCGGTCAGCGGCGTCGCGGCGTCGGGGGTCAGCGCGGCGCGGGCGGTGGAGAACCAGCGCTTGCCCTTGCGGACGTCGACGGTGGCGATCGCGTCGACGAGCTCGCCGCCGTCGGTCTGGCCGGTCGAGGTCCACGCGACGTTGCCGTCGCCGATCGCGATCTTCGTGCCGGAGGTCCAGACGCCGAGCGTGCGGACGTACCGCCGCTGCCCGGGCTCGCGGGTGCAGGCCTTCAGCGTCGTGCCCTGCCGCCAGACCCGGACGTTCGGGAAGACGTCCTTGGCGAGGGTCTTGCCCGTGGTCGGGCACGGCGCGTGCTTCGTCGCCGCGGATGCGGACCCGGTGGCGGGACCGGCGAGCAGCAGCGCGCCGGCGACGGCGGCGAGGGGGAGGGCCCGGGAGAGCGAGCGGCGGAGCGGGAGGGCGAGCGTCATGGCGGGGATCCGTTGCGGCGGGAGGTCGGCGTTGGCGACACTCTCCCGCGGCACGGCCCCCGTGAACACCCCATCCGTCACGTTCGCAGCGGTCCAGGCGTCACGACCGCGTACCCTTGGCGCATGGCCACCACCGCCGTCGAGGTCCCGTCCGTCGCCGACGTCTGCCGCAGCGCCCGCGCCGCAGGTCGTCGCCTCGCCGCGCTGGACACGGCGACCAAGGACGCGGCGCTGCACGCGATCGCCGCGGCGATCACCGCCCGCGCGCCCGAGATCCTCGCCGCCAACGCGCGCGACCTGGAGGCGGGGGCCGAGGCCGGCCTGCCGACCGCGCTGATGGACCGCCTGCGCCTGACGGACGCGCGCCTGGCCGGCATGGTCCAGGGCGTGCTCGACGTCGCCGCCCTGCGCGACCCGGTGGGCGAGACGATCGAGGGCTACCGGCTCCCCAACGGCCTGGACGTCCAACGCCAGCGGATCCCGCTCGGCGTCGTCGCCGTCGTCTACGAGGCCCGGCCGAACGTCACGATCGACGCGCTCGCGCTGACCATCAAGAGCGGCAACGCGATCGTCCTGCGCGGCTCCTCCAGCGCCGCGCACTCCAACCGCGTCCTCGCGACGGTGGCGTCCGACGCCGCATCGGCCGCCGGCATCCCGGAGGGCGCGATCGGGCTGGTCTCCGGCGGCGGCCGCGAGGAGCTCGCCGAGCTCGCCACCCAGGACCGCTACGTCGACCTCATCGTCCCCCGGGGGGGCGAGGGCCTGAAGCAGGCGCTGAAGGGCGTCGCGACGGTGCCGGTGATCTTCGCCGCCGCGGGCATCGGCCACGTCTACGTCGACGCGTCCGCCGACCTCGAGCAGGCGCTGTCGATCGTCGAGAACTCCAAGGTCCAGCGCCCGAGCGCGTGCAACGCGGCCGAGACCGTCCTCGTGCACCGCGAGGTCGCCGAGGACTTCCTGCCGTCCCTGGCCGGCCTGCTCGGCACCCGCGGCGTCGAGCTGCGCGCCGACGAGGGCAGCCTGCCGCTGGTCTCCGGCCACGGCGCCGACGTCGTCCCGGCCGTCGACGAGGACTGGGACACCGAGCACCTGGCGCTGATCCTCGGCGTCCGGCTCGTCGACGACGTGTACGCCGCGATCGACCACATCGAGGACCACGGGTCCGGCCACAGCGACGCGATCGTCGCGCGCGACCACCTCGCGGTGCGCGCCTTCGAGCGCGGGGTCAACTCCGCCGCGGTCTACGTCAACGCGTCGACGCGCTTCACCGACGGCGCGCAGTTCGGGATGGGCGCCGAGATCGGCATCTCGACCCAGAAGCTCCACGCCCGCGGCCCGATCGGCCTGCGCGAGCTGACGACGTACCGCTACCTCGTCCGCGGCGACGGCCACGTCCGGCCCTAGTCCCGTGGGTGCCGCCGACGACGTTCGCGCGGCGGACCCGGCCGTCGGCGCCGGCCGGGCGGTCGCGGGTCCCGCCACCGCCGTGGCCCCGGCCCGCGTGGCGACGGGCCCGCGCATCGGCCTCCTCGGCGGCACGTTCAACCCGCCGCACCTCGGGCACCTCGTCCTGGCGGAGTGCGCGCGCGACGAGCTCGGCCTGGACGAGGTCCGGCTCGTGCTCGCCGCGCGGCCGCCGCACAAGGACGTCGAGGACGACCCCGGACCCGACGAGCGCCTGGCCCTCTGCCGCGCCGCGGTGGCGGGCGACGAGGGCCGGCTCGCGGTGTCCGACGTCGAGCTCCGCCGCGACGGCCCGTCGTACACGGCGGACACGCTGGAGGGCCTGGCGGCCGAGCACCCCGACGCCGCGTTCGTCCTGCTCCTGGGCGGGGACGCCGCCGCCGGGCTGGAGTCGTGGAGCCGGCCCAAGGACGTGCTGCGCTTTGCCGCGATCGGCGTCGCGGAGCGCGGCACGGACACCCACCGGCGGGCCCGCGACGCCGTCGCGCGGCTCGGCCATCCGGACCGCCTGCTGCCCTTCGCGATGCCGTCGATGGAGCTCTCGTCGACCGCGATCCGGGCCCGCGTGCGGGCCGGGCGGACCATCCGGCACCTGGTCCCGCGGGGAGTCGAAGCGCGCATCGACCGTCTGGGGCTCTACCGTGGAGGTGGAAACACATGAGCAAACGCACCTACATCTCCCAGAACGCGTCGCCCGACGTCGACGACGCCGTCCTGCCTCCCGACCCGGAGCTCGAGGGCCTGGTGCGACGGATCGCGGCCGCCGCCGGCGAGCGCAAGGCGCTCGACGTCGTCGCCGTCGACCTCCGCGGCGCGTCCGCGTACACCGACGCCTTCGTCATCTGCACGGGCCGCACGGACCGCCAGGCCAAGGCGATCCACGACTCGATCCACGAGGGCCTCAAGCACGACGGCGAGCGCCTGCTGCCCAAGCGCACCGAGGGCGTGCAGGAGGCCCGCTGGATCCTGCTGGACTACGGCGACGTCGTCGTCCACATCTTCGTGCCGGAGACCCGGGCGTTCTACCGCCTCGAGAGCCTCTGGGGCGACCGCCCGCGCTACGACGTCTCCGACGTCGCGGGCGAGACGTCGGTCGGCGGCGACGCACCCGGCGACGACGACGAGCCGCCGTACGCGGGCTGAACCCGTCCCCGGCGCCCGGCGCGCCGGGCGCCGCCGGACGACCGGCACGTGACCCGCGGGGCATGCCCTATCTTTCCGCGGGTGCGTCACACAGCCCCAGCGGCAACACGCCGCCTCACCGCGTCCCATCGCGCCCTCGTGGCGCTCCTCCTGCTCCTCGCGAGCGCCGTCCCGCTGCTCATCGCGGCGCCCGGCGCGTCGGCGCTGAGCAAGGGCCTGATGGACGAGAACCTGCCGCGCTCGGACGACCCCGCCCAGCGGGCCGAGTTCTTCGCGACGGCGAAGGCCGCGAACGTCAAGTTCGTCCGCACCTACATCCAGTGGGAGGGCAAGACGAGCCACCCCGCCGCGCACGAGATCGCGTCGATCCGGCGCTACGCGCAGGAGGCCAAGGCCAGCGGCATCGACACGATGTTCATCGGCTTCAACGGCCTGATCGCGGCGGACCAGGGCGGCGGCTTCGACGACGCCCGCGACATCAGCCTCAAGCGCTACCGGGCGCTGGTGCGGTCGTCGGTGAAGGCGCTGAAGGACCTCGACATCCAGCTCTACTGGGAGCCGATGAACGAGGCGAACATCTACACCCTGTTCCCGAAGAAGAACGGGCCCGAGGTGTGGCGCAAGATGCAGAACATCGCCTACGAGGAGATCAAGGCGCAGACGCCGAAGGCGCCGGTCATGGCGGGCGAGCTCGCCCCCTACGCGCGCAACCCGAAGT